>NZ_JBSHKH010000027.1:0-75196 GCF_053643595.1 Streptomyces sp. NPDC055506
GCGACGTTCCGAGGACGGACACCCCCCGGCGCGGCCCCGACCCACCACCCGGCGAGATGGCGCTACGCGCACCCCCACCAAAGCCCCACAGGCCGCCGCAGGCACCCGGCCCCACCCAAACAGCCGCACCCGCCACCCCCAGCAAAAGAAATGACCCCGCCCACACCAGGACGGGGTCACCTCACGGCAGCGTCACCGCCGGGCCACACCCTCGGCCCGCGCGGCCGCGGCCACAGCCGCCGTCACCGCCGGCGCGACCCGCTCGTCGAACGGCGACGGAATGACGTAGTCGGCAGCGAGGTCGTCCCCGACCACGGACGCCAGCGCCTCGGCCGCCGCCAGCTTCATCCCCTCGGTGATCCGGGAGGCCCGCACCTGCAGCGCCCCCGCGAAGATCCCCGGAAACGCCAGCACGTTGTTGATCTGGTTCGGGAAGTCCGACCGACCGGTCGCCACGACAGACGCGTACTTGTGCGCGACCTCCGGGTGCACCTCAGGATTCGGGTTCGCCATGGCGAACACGAACGCGCCCTCGGCCATGGAGGAAACCGCAGCCTCCGGCACGGTCCCGCCGGACACCCCGATGAACACATCGGCCCCGGCCAGCGCGGCCTCCAGCGGCCCGCTGATCCCCGCCTTGTTCGTGAACCCGGCCAGCTCCTGCTTCACCGCCGTGAGGTCGTCCCGGTCCGCCGACACGACACCCTTGCGGTCGGCGACCGCGACATCCCCGATCCCGGCCTCGACCAGCATCCGCGCGATGGCGACACCGGCCGCCCCCGCACCGGAGATGACGGCCCGCAGCTCCCCCAGCGACCGCCCGCTCAGCCGCGCGGCGTTCCGCAGGGCCGCCAGCGTCACCACCGCCGTACCGTGCTGGTCGTCGTGGAAGACCGGGATGTCCAGCCGCTCCTGCAGCTTCCGCTCGATCTCGAAGCACCGGGGCGCCGAGATGTCCTCCAGATTGACCCCGCCGAACGACGGCGCGAGCCGCACCACCGTCTCGACGATCTCGTCGACGTCCGTGCAGTTCAGCGCGATCGGAACCGCGTCCACGCCCCCGAACTGCTTGAACAGGATCGCCTTGCCCTCCATCACCGGGAGGGAGGCCTCGGGCCCGATGTCACCGAGCCCCAGCACGGCCGTACCGTCCGTCACGACGGCGACGACCGACGACTTCCACGTGTAATCGTGGACGAGATCCGGCTGCTCCGCGATCGCGCTGCACACCTTCGCGACGCCGGGCGTGTACGCCAGGGACAGGTCGTCCTTGTCACGGACCGGCACCGTGGCCTGCACGGCCATTTTGCCGCCGCGATGCAATGCGAACGCCGGGTCGAAGGAGTCGAGGGGCTCCGCACCGCCCTCGTGACCCGTATCGCCGGTCTTGCTCTCGCTGCGAGGATTGACGATCTCCGCTGCCACTTCGTTTTACCCCTTAAATCTTCATTGGTCTGAGGGTGGCCACTCCTGGTGAGGGGTGGGCGGGACCGCGTACCGCCGTGGTCGTGCTCTGTACGTGATACGTACGGGCGCGTACGCGACGGGCGCGCCGCACACGCGCCCTGAGCCCCGGATGAGGGGTGTAAACACCCTTCTTACCGGACGGACGACGCCGACGACGAGTCCATAACGCGAAGGTCACATGAGGGCACCCCGACGCTTCGTCCAATTTCGGTACAACCCCTGGACAAAGCAGCGACAACCGCTCAAGCATCCGCGAAGTTCGCGGGCCCCATGCTGAAATCCCTGGTTACGCCGAAGATCTTCCGGCCGGAAGCACCGATTCCTATAGAAGGTCCAGCCGTGATGTACCTGGGTGATGCGGTTCGGGGATCGCCCGTTATCCGATTTTGACATGGCTGGCCCCCAGAATCGCGCAGTCCGAATGGCAAGATGCCGTAATCACACGAGGTCGCGACACTCGAAGGCGTGTGCTCTCGTCGACCCCATGGCGCTGCCGCACCGGCAGTCGCCGGCCCCATCGGCAACTCCACCCATCCGCCGGAGGAACCCACCATGACCGCAAGCTCCACCCGTCGTACGACCGCCGCGCACTCCCGGCTAGCAGCGGTCGGTGCGATCGCGGTCGCAGGCGCGCTGATGCTCACCGGATGCGGTGACCAGACCAAGGACAACGGCTCGAGCGACACGGCGGCCTCGGCCCCGCTCGCCGACAAGCTGCCCCAGGCCATCCGCGACAAGGGCGTCATCAAGGTCGGTTCCGACATCGCCTACGCCCCCGTCGAGTTCAAGGACGACTCGGGCAAGACGGTCGGCATCGACCCGGACCTCGCCGCCGCCATGGGCAAGCAGCTCGGGGTCGACTTCCAGTTCGAGAACGGCACCTTCGACACGCTGATCACCGGTCTGCGCTCCAAGCGGTACGACATCGCCATGTCCGCGATGACCGACACCAAGGACCGCCAGGAGGGCATCGACTCCGACACCGGCAAGAAGGTCGGTGAGGGCGTCGACTTCGTCGACTACTTCACCGCCGGTGTCTCGATCTACACCAAGAAGGGCGACGACCAGGGCATCAAGACCTGGTCCGACCTGTGCGGCAAGAAGATCGTGCTGCAGCGCGGCACGGTCTCCGAGGACCTCGCCAAGGCGGAGTCGAAGAAGTGCCCGGCCGGCAAGAAGATCGCCATCGAGCCCTTCGACAACGACCAGCAGGCCCAGACCCGGCTGCGCGCGGGCGGCGCGGCCGCCGGTTCGTCCGACTTCCCGGTCGCCGCGTACGCGGTGAAGACCTCCGGCGGCGGCAAGGACTTCCAGCTGGTCGGCGAGCAGGTCGAGGCCGCTCCGTACGGCATCGCGGTCGCCAAGAACCAGACGGAGCTGCGCGACGCCCTCAAGGCCGCGCTGGACGCCGTCATCAAGAACGGCGAGTACGAGAAGATCATGAAGAAGTGGGGCGTCACCGACGGCGCCATCGACGAAGCCACGATCAACGGCGGCAAGTGACCGCGACGCAGCGGCACTGAAAGGCAACACCCGTGACTGTTGACATCGACAAGACGCCGGCCGACACGCCCCCGGCCGGACCGGAGGCCATCAAGGCCATCCCGGTCCGGCACTACGGGCGGTACATCTCGGCCGTCGTCGCTCTCGCCCTGCTGGGCGGCATCGTCTACGCGTTCTCCCAGGGCAAGATCAACTGGGATGCGATCCCGGACTACTTCTTCGACGACCGCATCCTGGACGGCGTGGGCAAAACGCTCCTGCTGACCGTCCTGTCCATGGCGATCGGCATCATCGGCGGCGTCCTGCTGGCCGTGATGCGCCTGTCGAAGAACCCGGTGACCTCGTCGATCGCGTGGTTCTACATCTGGTTCTTCCGCGGCACCCCGGTCCTGGTCCAACTGATCGTCTGGTTCAACCTGGGCCTGGTCTTCGAGTACATCAACCTCGGGCCGTTCTACAAGGACGAGTGGTCGGACTTCATGACCCCGTTCCTGACGGCTCTGCTGGGCCTCGGCCTCAATGAGGCGGCCTACATGGCGGAGATCTGCCGTGCCGGTCTGCTCTCGGTCGACGAGGGCCAGACGGAGGCGTCGCACGCGCTGGGCATGAGCCACACGAAGACGCTGCGCCGGATCGTCATCCCGCAGGCGATGCGCGTGATCGTGCCGCCGACGGGCAACGAGGTCATCAACATGCTGAAGACGACCTCGCTGGTCTCGGTCGTCCAGTATCCCGAGCTGCTCCGCGCCGCCCAGGACATCGGCCAGACCTCCGGCGCCCCCGCCGAGATGCTGTTCCTGGCGGCGGCCTGGTACCTGCTGCTGACCTCCGTCTTCAGCGTGGGCCAGTACTACCTGGAGCGGTACTACGCGCGTGGTTCGAGCCGGTCCCTCCCGGCCACCCCGTTCCAGAAGATCAAGGCGAACGTGCTGTCCCTCTCCAGCCGCTCCAAGCCGAAGGGAGGCACCGCATGACCGCCATGGTCAAGGCCGAGGGCGTCCACAAGTCCTTCGGCCCCGTAGAGGTCCTCAAGGGCATCGACCTGGAGGTGAAGCAGGGCGAGGTGTTCTGCCTCATCGGCCCCTCCGGCTCCGGCAAGTCGACCTTCCTCAGGTGCATCAACCACCTGGAGAAGATCAACGCCGGCCGCCTGTACGTGGACGGTGAGCTGGTCGGCTACCGCCAGAAGGGCGACAAGCTCTACGAGCTGAAGGACAGCGAGGTCGCGGTCAAGCGCCGGGACATCGGCATGGTCTTCCAGCGCTTCAACCTGTTCCCGCACATGACGGCCGTCGAGAATGTCATGGAGGCGCCCGTCCAGGTCAAGGGCGTGAGCAGGAGCCAGGCCCGTACGCGCGCCCACGAGCTCCTGGACCGGGTGGGCCTGGCCGACAAGGCGGGCAACTACCCCTCGCAGCTCTCCGGCGGCCAGCAGCAGCGCGTCGCCATCGCCCGGGCCCTCGCCATGGACCCGAAGCTGATGCTGTTCGACGAGCCGACCTCGGCCCTCGACCCGGAGCTGGTCGGTGACGTCCTGGACGTCATGCGCGACCTCGCCGAGTCCGGCATGACGATGATCGTCGTCACCCACGAGATGGGCTTCGCCCGCGAGGTGGGCGACAGCCTGGTCTTCATGGACGGCGGTGTGGTGGTCGAATCCGGTCACCCGCGCGAGGTGCTGACGAACCCGCAGCACGAGCGGACGAAGTCGTTCCTGTCCAAGGTGCTCTGAGGGTACGGACACCGAGGGGGCGGTACGGATCTCCGTACCGCCCCCTTCGCTCGTCCGCGCCCGGTCACTTCAGGGCGAGCAGCAGGGTGTCCGAGGGCGAGCACCACACCGGCCTGGCCTCCCCGAATCCCTTCTCCCGCAGCACGCGCGCGTGCCACGCCCCCGAGGGCATGTCGCCGTCGGCGTGTTCACCGTAGATCTCGTAGCGCCGGGCGGTGGGCTCCGCCAGGACCGGGTCCTTGGCGGCGAGCTGCCACCATTCGGACCAGTCGAGGATGCCGTCCCGCTTGGCCTGATCCATACGGGCGTGCCGCTGTGCCCGCTCCGCCGCGTTGATCCGGGGCGTCGACTCGTCGATCATGTGATCCGCGTTCATGAAGACACCGCCGTCGCGGACGAGTCCCGCGACCTGGCCGTAGAGGTCCGCGAGGGGTTCCCGGTGCAGCCAGTGCAGGGCCGTCGCGGTCAGGACGGCGTCGTACGAGTCGTACGGCAGCCGCGCCGGCCAGTCGGGGTCCTTGAGGTCGGCGGTGACGAGGCCGACCCGGTCGTCGCCCGCGAAGGTGCCCTCGGCGATGGCGAGGAGCGCCGGGTCGAGGTCGACGCCGGTGCTGCTGGCCTCGGGGAACCTGGCGAGCAGCCGGGCCGTGATGCTGCCCGTGCCGCAGGCGAGGTCGAGCACGCGCGGGGCGGTGCCCACCAGGGCCTCGACCATGTCGAGCATGATCCCGAACCGCTCCTCGCGGTCGGGCAGGTACCACTCCTGCTGCCGGTCCCAGCTCTCCTGCCAGGCACGCCAGTCGGCGGTGGCCGTAGTGGTGTCGGCGTCCGTCATCGAGCCCCTCCCTCGTAATACCCTGGAAGCACCATCAGCTGTTACAAGTCCGCGCTCACGACAATAAAGCCCCTCCGTAAGGACTACAAGTGGAACTGGCCTATTACTCGGACTATGCCGTGCGCCTCGTCAACACCGAGGAACCGGTCCGGGGGAAGGACACGCTGACATCGGTCGAGGCCGTCCGCGACCTGTTCGGCGCCAGCCAGTCGGCGGCCCGCCGCGCCACCGACTCGGACGTGACGCGGTTCCGATCGATCCGGGCCCGGCTGCGCGCGGTCTTCGAGGCGGCCGACGCGGGCGACGAGACCCTGGCCGTCGATCTGCTGAACTCACTGCTGCTGGAGTTCCCGGTGAGCCCGCAGATCTCCGGGCACGACTTCCGCGACGACGACGGCCGCCCCCTGTGGCACATGCATCTGGCGGACCACCCGTCCAACGCCACCGCGGGCTACGCGGCGATCGCGGCGATGGGCCTGGCGTTCCACCTGACCGAGTACGGCGTGGACCGGCTCGGCCTGTGCGAGGCCGCGCCCTGCCGCAACGCCTACCTGGACACCTCCACGAACCGCTCCCGGCGCTACTGCTCCGACCGCTGCGCGACCCGCGCCAATGTGGCGGCCTACCGGGCCCGCAAGCGCCGCGAGGCCGATCTGTCGGAGAACACCGGCCTGGCAGCCGACAGCACCCAGCCCAGCAGCGCCCACGGCGAACGCCCGGTCCCGCGCGGCCGGTAACGGAACCGGACCCGCCCCAGCACCAAGTCGTCCGGCACCACGCCGTAGTCCGTGCTGTCACCACCGGCGTACGCGTTGTCCCCGAGGACCCACCAGCCGCTCTCGCGCCGCTGGGCGACCCGCTTCACGACGAGCAGGTCCTGCTGGAAGGGATGCCGCAGCACGACGACGTCACCGGGCTTGACCCGGGCCCCGTAGTGCACGAGGAGCTGGTCCCCGTGGTGCAGCGTGGGCACCATGGACGGCCCGGTCACCTCGGCGACGCCGAAGGGCGCGGCCGACCTCCCCCGCTCGGACTCCTGCGACAGCTCCGGCATCACCCGGCACCTCCCCGGTTCTTCCTCCACCAGTCTCAGTCTCACCCCGGACTTTTGTCCTAAGCCCATGGGGGCACCCGCGAAAACCAGTCCCCCACGGAGTAATGTCCCCTGTGAGAAGACGATCACGAGGAAGGAATGCTCCATGCTTTCCCGCCTGTTTGCCCCCAAGGTCAAGGTCAGTGCGCACTGCGACCTGCCCTGTGGTGTGTACGACCCTGCCCAGGCCCGCATCGAGGCGGAGTCGGTCAAGGCTGTCCAGGAGAAGATGGCCGGCAACGACGACCCGCACTTCCAGGCGCGCGCCACCGTCATCAAGGAGCAGCGCGCCGAGCTCGCGAAGCACCACGTCTCGGTGCTCTGGAGCGACTACTTCAAGCCGCCGCACTTCGAGAAGTACCCGGAGCTGCACCAGCTGGTCAACGACGCCCTCAAGGCCCTCTCGGCCGCCAAGGGCTCGACCGACCCGGCGACCGGTCAGAAGGCTCTGGACTACATCGCCCAGATCGACAAGATCTTCTGGGAGACCAAGAAGGCTTGATCTTGGATCATGCCCTCTGACCTGCGATTACTTTGGTTGCAGTGTCTCCGAGTCCGCACCCGGTCCGCAGGGCGCCGAGCACGGCGTCCATGACGGCCCGGGTGCGGCTTTCTTCGTGCGGCCACATGTGGGCGTAGCTCCGCAACGTGACAACGGCAGACGCACGACGAACTCGTCGGCGTTGCGTTGTGCGGTGAACCGGGCGAAGTCGGCTGGCGACACCGCGCCGCGGCAGCCCGGTCGAGCATCGCCACATCAACGCCGAACACCTGCGCCAGGTACGTGCGGTTCACGGAACCGGGGTACGCACCTCGCGCTCGTAACGCCCGATCTCCTACCGGTCTTGGCGGCACGCCCCTCCACGGCGTTGTACTCCCGGATGGCCCAAACAGCCCCGCCCCGCTGGCGCGATGGTGGGGCAGGGGCCGTTGACGGGGCCCCGCGTCGCCACAACTCCCACGCGCGGGCGCGGATGTTGCGGGAGCTGTTCCGGTCCGCGTGATCAACGAATCCGCAGGTCCGGCACGCGAACCTGGCCTGCGACACCCGGTTCGCCCTGTCGATATGGCCGCACTCGGCGCAGGTACGCGAGGTGTACGCCGGATCGACATACACCACCGGCACACCGGCCCTGCGGGCCTTGTAGGCGATGAACTGCCCCAGCTGGGCGAAACCCCAGCTGGAGTGGGTGGCCCGTTGGGGCTTTCGAAGCCGTACCCGCTCGCGGATGCCCGTCAATTCTTCCAGGGCGATCCCGCGACCGGTGCGTTCTGCCTCGGCCACCACATGCTTAGCGATCTTGTGGTTGATGTCGCGCGCCCGCCGCGCCTCCTTACGGCGCCGCTTCTTCAGCCGGCGTTTCGCGGACGGCGTGCTCTTCTTCTGCAGCTTGCTGCGCAGCGCTCGCTGACGAACCCGGACCCGGTTGATCTGGCGTCCGGCCATGATCTGGCCGTCGGAGGTGGTGGCGATGTTCACGATGCCCAGGTCGATACCCAGGAAGTCCACCGGATCAGTGTTCGGCGGCGCCTGGGGCACCTCACAGATGGCGTTCAGAAACCACATGCCGTCCCGGCACATCAGATCCGACTCGCCCTTGCGGTACAGGGCCAGGGTGGCCAGCTGCTCCGCAGACTCGGTGAACTCCACATCCTTGATCCGCCCAGCCGTTGTCCAGATCGACACCCTCCGCTCGGGGATCTGCCAGGACAACATCCGGTCGTCATACGGCTGCGCACTCTGCGGCCGGAAAACGAGCGGCTTCTGCACGGCCCTGCGGTAGCGCTTCGAACCTGGCCTGCCCAGATTCCCGACCCGCAGGTTCGCCTTCAGCGTGGCGTACGCGTCGCACGTCTTCTTGATCACGTGCTGGGCAGCCTGCGCCCCGAGCCCCCAGCGCCTCTTGATCTGTGCGTAGGTGTGCTCGCGCAGGGCGAAGTTCCGCTGCACACCCTTCTCGAACGCGACCTCGCTCGCCCAGGTCGCCGCTTCGTTGCAGGCACGCAGCGTCGCTTCCAATGCCGCCGCCTGCATCGGCGTCGGCAGCAGCCTGACCTGCACCACCAGCTTCACGATCAGCGAAGCTACACAGGTGTACGAGCGCCCACCGCACGTTCACCACACACCACCCGACCGGGTGAAGGGCTGTTGCCCCGCACCTGCGGCAACGGCCCGCCGGAGGATGGCACCCGGCCGCTGCAGCCGAGCACTCACGAGGGGCCAAGGGGCCCAGGCGAGGGGTTCCCGGCCGGGCCCCTTCGTCGTAAGTCGTGATCAGTGGAACTGAGGCACGATCAGATAGATCCCGTACGCCACCACGGCCGCGCAGGCGAGGAAGCACAGGGCGGCCTGGGTGAGGCCGAGGGCGGAGGTGCCGCCCGGGTGTTCGCGGGCGCCCTCCAGCCGGGCGAGGCCGAGGACGCCGAAGGCGAACACGACGACCACGGCGACGGTGACGCCGACGCTCACCGCGCCGACCTGGCCGAGTGCGGTCCAGTCCAGATGCATGTCGACTCCCCGTCGTTCAGGCTGCCGTGCCGACCTTGGCGGGCGGCTCGGTGCGGATGCTGACCTCGTGCGCGTCGTTGACGTTGTGCGCGTGCACCGGGTTGCGGCGCGAGACGGCCACGATGCCCGCGGCCAGGGCCGCGCCGACCAGCGCGACGACCGCCGTACCGAGGTCGCCGCCGTTCTGGACGACGCTCGCGGCCAGACCGCCGACCAGTGCGGCGGCGGGCAGGGTGATCATCCAGGCGAGCGCCATCCGGCCCGCGACGCCCCAGCGGACCTCCGCGAGCCTGCGGCCGAGCCCCGCGCCGAGGATGCTGCCCGAGGCGACCTGAGTGGTGGACAGGGCGAAGCCGAGGTGGGCGGAGGTGAGGATGACGGTGGTGGAGGCGGTCTCGGCGGCGAAGCCCTGTGGCGACTGGATCTCGGTGAGGCCCTTGCCCATCGTGCGGATGATGCGCCAGCCGCCGAGATAGGTGCCGAGGCCGATGGCGAGGCCCGCGGAGGCGATGACCCACAGGGGCGGGCCGGCGTCGTGGCCGAGCGCCCCGGCGGAGATCAGGGTGAGGGTGATGACGCCCATGGTCTTCTGCGCGTCGTTCGTGCCGTGTGCGAGGGAGACCAGGGAGGCGGAGGCGATCTGGCCGATCCGGAAGCCCTTGGTGACGGAGTCCTTGCGGGCGCGGTCGGTGAGCCGGTAGGCGAGGTAGGTGGCGAGCAGCGCGGCGACACCGGCCACGATCGGCGAGGCCACCGCCGGGACGAGTACCTTCTCGAGGACCTTGTCGAAGTTGACGCCGTGGCTGCCCGCACCGACCCACACGGCCCCGATCAGTCCGCCGAACAGGGCGTGCGAGGAACTCGATGGCAGTCCGACGAGCCAGGTCAGCAGGTTCCACAGGATGGCCCCGACCAGCCCCGCGAAGATCATCCCCGGGCTGACGAGTGTGTCGTCCACGATGCCGCCCGAGATGGTCTTGGCCACCTCGGTGGAGAGAAAGGCACCGACGACGTTGAGGACACCGCTGATCAGGACCGCCGTACGAGGAGCCAGCGCGCCGGTGGCGATGGACGTGGCCATCGCGTTCGCCGTGTCGTGGAATCCGTTGGTGAAGTCGAAGGCGAGCGCCGTGACGATGACGACCGCCACGAGGAACGTGATGTGGTCCATTCCTGAATGCAAACAAGCGCAGACCAATACACGGGGAACGGCGAGGCAAAGGCTGGTCAAGGTTCACGCAGGTGGCCGTGGCGAGCCGCGCCGCGTTCGCGTCCATGAGGATCGGCGGGGTGAACTAGTCCCTCAACCGCGCCGCCCGCGCCTGGAGATAGCGCTGCTCGGGCAGGCTGAGGGTCTGGGCGGCCGCCGACTCGTAGGCGGTCCGGGCGGCTTCGGGCTCGCCCGCGCGCTCGAGGAGGTGGCCACGTACCGCGTCCAGGCGGTGGCCTTTCAACTCGCCTGACAGAGAGTCCAGTTCGGTCAGGCCGGCGCGTGGGCCGTGGACCATGGCGACGGCGACCGCGCGGTTGAGGCGTTCGACCGGGCCTGGGACCAGGCCGACCAGGACGTCGTACAGACCCAGGATCTCGGTCCAGTCCGTCGCCTCGGGCGAAGGCGCCTCGTCGTGTACGGCCGCGATCGCGGCACGCAGGGGGTACGGCCCGGGCCTGCCCCGGGACAGGGCCCGGGTCACCAGCGCGACGCCCTCCTCGATGGCGGCCTTGTCCCAGCGGTCGCGGTCCTGCTCGTCGAGGGGGATGAGCTCCCCGCGCGGTCCGCTGCGCGCATCACGGCGGGCGTCGGTGAGCAGCATCAGCGCGAGCAGCCCGGCCACCTCGCCGTCGTCGGGCAGCAGCCGATGGACCGTACGGGTCAGCCGTACGGCCTCGCCCGCCAGGTCGGGGCGTTGCAGGGCGGTGCCGGAGGTGGCGGTGTAGCCCTCGTTGAAGATCAGGTAGAGGGTCTGCAGAACGGACGGCAGCCGCTGCTCCCAGCGGTCCGGGCGGCCGAAGCGCACGCCCCGCACCTTCTGCTTGGCCCGGCTGATGCGCTGCGCCATCGTCGCCTCCGGAACCAGATACGCGCGGGCGATCTCCGCCGTGGTCAGCCCGCCGACGGCGCGCAGCGTCAGCGCGATCTGTGCGGGCGGCGTGAGGTCCGGATGGCAGCACAGGAAGAGCAGCGAGAGGGTGTCGTCCTCGCGGGGAGCCCGCTCCCCCGGCGGCGGGGCGGTGAAGGCGTCGCGGGGCGTGAGCGCCGCCGCCCGCTCCTCGCGCTGCCGCCGAGCCTCCTCGCTGCGCAGGGCGTCGGTCAGCCGCCGCGAGGCCACCTTGATCAGCCAGCCGCGCGGATTGCCCGGCACGCCCGCCGAGGGCCACTGCCCGGCCGCGGCGAGCAGCGCCTCCTGCACCGCGTCCTCGGCCGCGTCGAAGTGCCCGTACCGTCTGACCAGCGCGCCGAGGACCTGCGGCGCGTTCCGGCGCAGCAGGTCCTCGATCTCGGGTGTGTTCCTCACCGGCGGGTCCGTCGGCTTCGCACGGGCCGGCTCGTCAGATGTCCCCGCTGCCGTCCATGATCGGGCGGATCACGACCGGGTAGTCGGGGGCACCGGCCGGCTGGGGGCAGCGGGAGATGCGGTCGGCGATCTCCGTGACCCGCTCCAGGCTCTCGCACTCCAGGACCCAGTAGCCGGCCAGCAGCTCCTTGGTCTCGCTGTACGGGCCGTCGGTGATCACCGCCTTGCCGTCGTCACCGAGGGTGACATGCCGGGTCTGTGCCGGCTCGGCCAGGCCCTGCCCGTCGACGAACTCGCCGGTCTCGGAGAGATCGTCGTTGATGGCTCCCATGTAGGCGAACATGGCCTGCAGCTCGTCCTCGTTCCAGGCGGGCGAGTCCGCTGACGCCTTGCCGCGCATGGCCTCGTAGTCCGCCTGTGTGCCCTGCACCATGACCAGGTACTTCATCAGTCCGCTCCTTCGGCTCTCACCACCCTGCCGGGCGGCTCTCACAGGGAACGTCGGAGCCGGGCCGGGATTCTCGACACGGGCTCAGGAGTTTTCCGAGACGGTTTCTCCGGGAGCCGTTTCGGCCGAGGTCGTCGCAGGTGAGGCGGTGCCTTCGGCCGGCCGCGGGTCCGCGTCGGGCCGGGTCTTCCCGGCAGGCCGCCTGTCCTCGACCGCGGGGCCGCTCTCGGCGCCCTCCGCGTCGTAGGCCCCGCACTCGGGGTTGTGGCAGGGGCCCGCCACCCACAGGGGCACCCACGTGCCCAGCGTCTTGTGGCGCCGGACGACTGTTTCCACTGGCTGTCCGCAGGACGGACAGACGTGTTCGTCACTGCCCATGTCCTCAGAGTAGGACGGTCGGGGGCTCAGCGCTTCCTGCTGTACGAGCGCACCAGCGCGCCTTTCTGCATCTGGCCATGCTCGGGCTGCTCCTGGCGCGTCCGACCCTGCGGGGCGTCCTGGAGGGCGTACTGCCAGGACCGCGGCGGGGTTGTCTAGGCGCCCGTGCGCGTACGCGGCTCGCGCCACATCGGCCACATGGCCGGGCCGTCCGGGAGGTCGAGGACGGGACCGGCGACCTCGAAGCCGAGACGCTCGTACAGTTTGCGGCTACGGGCGTTGCTGGCCTCCAGATAGGCGGACAGCCCCTCGCGGTCGCAACGGTCGAGGACCGACTCGATGAGCGCCGTGCCGAGCCCCTCGCCCTGTCGGCCGGGGGCGACGCCGATCATCCACAGGTACTCATGGGCCCGCCCCGAGGGGTGGACCGCGGCCGTCAGCCGGCCGATCAGCTCGATGCGCTCGTTGTCCGGGTCGACGGCCTCCCGCACCTGGGCCGGACCGTCGTCCTCGGAGTCGTCGTCCGCGGAGTCACCGTCATGGTCGTCGGCCGGTATGGACAGCCACAGCGCACAGGCCGAGCCGTCCTCGGTGACGTCGATACGTCCGGCCGCGAGCACGATGTCGGTGAAGGCGGCCATGAGCCCGGGGTGATGTTCACGGCGGTCCTCCGCACCGGGAAAGACCCAGCCGCTCACCGGGTCGTCCTGGAACGCCTCGTCCAGCAGCCGGACGACCGACTCCCGGTCCGCCTCGCCGGCCGTACGGATCGCCACGCCCATGCCCCGCCCCTTCGCTCGTCCCGACGGGCGTTGATCGTAGGGGGGTTGAGGGTCGTCCGGAGCAAGTGGGGCGGGAGCTTGGCGGAATTGAGTCGAACGACTGTCCAAACTCGATCGCATGATGCGTGAAAGGGGCGGGCCCCGCACACGGTGGGGCAGTGCGGGACCCGCCGACCGGAGTCCGGAAGCCGCGCGGGGTCAGGAGCCGCACGGCCCCGACACTCCGGGGTCCTGCCTCCGGTCGCCCGAAGGTTCGTGCTGTGCTGCCGGCCGTCGACGACCCTGCCGTCGAGTGCCGTCGGCCGCCGCCGGCCTGCATGCCTTGCCGACGGCCGCCGGACCGCCACCCCTTGCCGAGGCTGCCAGGCCGTCATCCTTGCCGAGGGCCGCCGGTCCGTGCCGATGCCGCCCGGCCCTGCCGGTACCGCCGGCCCTGCCGGTACCGCCGGCCTGGCCGGTACCGCCGGCCCTGCCGATGGCCGACCGCTGCCGGCCGTGAACCACGGCCGAACATCAACCACGGCCGAACATCAACTGCCGCCGAACATCAACTGCTGCCGAGCGTCAACCGTTGCCGAGCCTCAACTGCTGCGCCGTGTCACGAACTCGGCGAGGGCCAGCAGGCCGCCCGCCGCCTCCGGATCCGGCACCGCACGCGCCAGTTGCTGCATCGCCCGCGCCATCCGGTCGGCCGCCTGGCCCTGCGCCCAGTCACGGCCGCCCGCGCGCTCCACGGTCAGGGCGATGTGGTCCAGGTCCTCCTTCTCGCGAGGTCGTGCGTACAGGTCGGCGAGCTCGGCGGCCGCCGGCGTGCCGGACGTGAAGGCCGCGACGACCGGCAGGGACTTCTTGCGGGCGGCCAGGTCCGCGCCGACGGGTTTGCCGGTGCGGTGCGGGTCGCCCCATATGCCGATGACGTCGTCGATGAGCTGGAAGGCGAGCCCGGCCTCCCGGCCGAACGCGTCCAGCGCCGCCACGTCCCCGTCCCCGGCACCCGCGTACAGGCCCCCGATCGCACAGGCACTCCCCAGCAGTGCGCCCGTCTTGGCCTCCGCCATGGCGAGCACCTCCTCGAGGGTGACGTCGCCGGGGTCGCACCGCTCCATGGCCGTGTCCGCGTGCTGGCCCGCGCACAGTTCGACCACGCAGTCCGCGAGCCGGACCGCGGCGGCCCGGGCCGCCGGGTGCGGATCCGTCGCGAGCAGCCGCAGGGCCAGCGCCTGCAGGGCGTCCCCGCCGAGGATCGCGTCGGCGTCTCCGAACACCGTCCACGCGGTGGGCCGGTGCCGGCGGGTGGTGTCCCGGTCCATCACGTCGTCGTGCAGCAACGTGAAGTTGTGGACCAGCTCCACTGCCGCGGCCGCCCGGACCGCCCCCGCCCGGGCCTCGGGCCCCCCGAGAGCGGATGCCGCGGCGAGGACGAGCGCGGGGCGGATCGCCTTGCCCGAGCCGCCCTCGGCCGGGGTGCCGTCCGCCTCCTCCCAGCCGAAGTGGTAGAGCGCGATCCTGCGCATCGGCCCGGGCAACGAGTCGAGCGCGGCCCGCAGCACCGGGTCGACCTCCGCCCGGGCCCGGTCCAGGAGCATGACCGCCTCGTGCCCCTCGGCCGGTCCGGGCCGGCCGTCCCGCTGTGTCCCGATGGACCCCCGCCTTTCCGGCACCCCGGCCGCACGCCCGGGCTCGGCACCTCGCTGCACGCCGAGGGCGGCTCGCTGCTCACCAGGGGCGGGCAGCGGCGTCTCCGTCCTGAACTCCGTGAGGGACTCACCCATGGGACCGCCTCGGAGTGTGTGCGGACGGTGGCGCTTCCGCTGCCGCTGGGCGCGTACCCCGAGGGTGTACCCGCCCGGGCGGGCGGGGACACGGCTGACGTACCGGAAGCGTCACCGCCAGCGGCCGATCTCGACGTTCTCCAGGACTCCGAGCGCGTCCGGTACCAGGACCGCGGCCGAGTAGTAGGCCGTGACCAGGTACTTGATGATGGCCTGTTCGTTGATGCCCATGAAGCGCACCGACAGGCTCGGCTCGATCTCGTCCGGGATGCCGGAGGCCCGCAGGCCGATGACACCCTGGTCGGCCTCGCCGGTACGCATCGCGATGATCGACGTCGTACGGGCCTCGGTCACCGGGATCTTGTTGCACGGGTAGATCGGCACACCACGCCAGGTGGGGATGCGGTTGCCGCCGACGTCGATGGTCTCGGGCACCAGCCCGCGCTTGTTGAGCTCACGGCCGAACGCGGCGATGGCACGCGGGTGGGCGAGGAGCAGCTTGGTGCCGCGGCGCCGGCTGAGCAGCTCGTCCATGTCGTCCGGGCCGGGCACCCCGTCGTGCGGCTGGATCCGCTGCTCGTACTCGCAGTTGTGCAGGAGCCCGAAGTCGCGGTTGTTGACGAGCTCGTGCTCCTGGCGCTCCTTCAGCGCCTCGACCGTCAGCCGGATCTGCTGCTCGGTCTGGTTCATGGGCTGGTTGTAGAGGTCGGCAACGCGCGTGTGCATGCGCAGCACGGTCTGGGCGACGCTCAGTTCGTACTCACGGGGCCTGGCCTCGTAGTCGACGAACGTGTGCGGGATGTCCGGCTCGCCGGAGTGGCCGGAGGAGAGGTCGATCTCCTTCTCGCCGTACTTGTTGGAGCGCTGCTCGGGGATCGCGCGCCGCTGCTGGAGGTGCTCGCGCAGCGAGTCCGAGCGCTCCGCGATCTGTTCGAACTCCTGGCGGGGCAGCACGAGAACGGTGCAGGCGGTGAGCGCGCGGGCCGTGTACTCCCAGATCGCGTCCTCGTTCAGCAGGGACTCGTCGCCGAAGTAGGCACCGTCGGCGAGGACTCCGAGGGACTCGTCGTCCCCGTAGGGGCCCGTGCCGATCTTCTCCACCCTGCCGTGCGCCAGCAGATACACCTCGTCGGACTGACTGCCGAACGACGCGATCACCTCGCCCGCCTGGATCTCCCGCTGCTCACAGCGGCGGGCGATCTCGGAGAGCACCTCCTCGTCCTCGTACGACCGCAGTGCCGGCAGCTCGCCCAGCTCCGCGGGGATGATCTCGACGCGGTCGCCGGTCTTCACGAACGTCATCCGGCCGTCGCCGACGGCGAAGGTCAGCCGCCGGTTCACCCGGTACGTGCCACCCTGGATGTCCACCCAAGGCAGCGTCCGCAGCAGCCAGCGGGAGCTGATCTCCTGCATCTGCGGCACGGACTTGGTCGTGGTGGCCAGGTTCCGCGCGGCCGCCGTGCCGAGACTCTGCTGCGGCTTGGTCTCCTCCGTGCGGACCTCTTCGCCTACCGACATAGAGAACTGCCCTCCCGGTTATGCCCAACGCCCATATGACTCGGGCATCGATGTCCACGGGCAAGCCTTCCTCACTCAACGTCGCGGTGCTATTACCCGAAAGAGCGGGAATGGATCTTCGTATCACTGGGCAGAGGAGACCCGTTTCGGCATTCGAAGGTTCCGTGGCCGGACCGGGTGGCGACAACCCGTGGAAACCTGTCGCTCGCGCCACTGGGGAGCGGACGGGGCCGGATCTAGCGTGATGAGCCGTTCCCTTCCCGGCTCCAGAAACGGCCCCCATCGATGCAGTACATCGCGCCGATCGGCATCGGCATCCTCTACGCCCTGGTGATGTCCCTGGTCCGCGAACCGCACCGGCGGCGCCTGAACGCGGTGATGGTCGCCGGTGCCGGTGCCGCCTATCTCAGCGGCGGCGGCATGGGCGGCTGGGAGTTCCCCTTCACCGCGCTGGTCACCTACGTCGCCTTCCGCGGCCTGGAGTCGTGGACGTGGATCGGCATCGGATGGCTGCTGCACACGGCCTGGGACATCGTCCACCACATCAAGGGCAACCCGATCATCCCGTTCCTCCACACCTCGTCCCTGGGCTGCGCCGTCTGCGACCCGGTGATCGCGCTCTGGTGTCTGCGGGGCGGACCGTCGCTCATCGAGTTCGTGCGATACAGCCGAAGCCGCCGCGGCCGCAGCCGCAGCCAAAGTGGCAGTCGCAGTGGCAGCCAGATCGGGCCGGAAGCCGGGTCGCACGCACCCCGGGCGACAATGACGAGGTGACCAGCCCCGACACCCCCGACCCGCCCGGGCTCGCGGCCCTGCGCCCCCGGCTGCCCTCGCCGGTGGGGGAAGTCGTCGACGGCCGGTTCGAGCGCCGGGGCGTCCGGCTGCTGCTGAAGCGGGACGACCTGATCCACCCGGAGCTGATCGGCAACAAGTGGCGCAAGCTGGCACCGAATCTCGCGGCGGCGGCCGGCCGTCCCGTCGTCACCTTCGGCGGCGCCTACTCCAACCATCTGCGCGCCACGGCCGCGGCCGGCCGGCTGCTCGGCATCCCCACGGTCGGTGTCGTACGCGGCGAGGAACTCGCCGGCCGCCCCCTCAACCCCTCCCTCGCGCGGTGTGCGGCCGACGGCATGCGGCTGCACTTCACCGACAGGGCGACGTACCGCCGAAAGTCGGAGCCGCGGGCCCTGGCCGGGATCCTGCGCGCGGCCGATGCCGAGGGGGCCTGTGTCGTCCCCGAGGGCGGCAGCAACGCCGAGGCCGTGCGCGGCTGCCGGGCGCTCGGTGCCGAGCTGCGCGACCGGGCCGATGTCGTGGCCGTGGCCTGCGGCACCGGCGGCACGCTGGCGGGACTGGCCGCCGGGCTCGCTCCCGGGCAGCGCGCCCTGGGCGTGCCGGTCCTCAACGGCGGCTTTCTGACCGCCGAGACCGAGGCCTTGCAGCGGCAGGCCTTCGGCGGCCGCCGCGGCACCTGGACCTTGGACGACCGCTTCCACTTCGGCGGCTACGCGCGCGTGCCCGACGAGCTCGACGCCTTCGCCGCGGACTTCGAGGACCGCCACGGCCTGCCCGTCGAACGCCTGTATGTGGCCAAGCTGCTGTACGGCCTCGTCGCCCTGGCCGAGGAAGGCGCCTTCCCGCGCGGGACGACGGTGGCGGCCGTCATCACCGGCCGCCCCTTCCCGTGACCCGGCAGCGCCTTCTGACACTGTCGCCCGGCGTCGCCTCCGTGCCGGCCCGCGGCTACGCCGCCTCCCGGAAGGCCGCCGCCTCCTCCAGGTCCAGCCTGCGCAGCAGGGTCCGCAGCATCTCGTCGTCGATGTACCGGGCGTCCCTGAGCCTGACGAACACCTCGCGCTCGGCGCTGATCATCTCCCGCGACAGCCGCCGGTAGGTGTCGTCGACGGACTCCCCGGTGATGGGGTTGGCCTGCCCGAGCCGTTCCCAGACGGCGTTGCGGCGGCGCTCCAGGACGATGCGCAGCCGGTCTGCGAGCGGGGCGGGCAGGGCGTTGCGCTCGTCGGCGAGGAGTTCGTCCAGGCGCCGCTCGGCGGCCCGGGAGGCCTGCGCCTGGGCGTTCGCCTCGGCAAGCGTCTCTGCCTGGGGGTCCCGCCCGGGGACCTTGAGCAGACGGATCAGCGGGGGCAGGGTCAGGCCCTGCACGACCAGGGTGCCGATGACCGTCGTGAAGGTCAGGAAGAGGATGAGGTTGCGGTGCGGGAAGGGTTCCTCTCCGTCGTGCATGGTCAGCGGGATGGAGAAGGCGATGGCCAGCGAGACCACACCCCGCATGCCGGCCCACGCGATGATGAACGGACCCTTCCATGTCGGGTTCTCCTCCCGCTCCCTGATCCGCGCCGACAGCAGCCGCGGCAGGAAGGTCGCCGGATACACCCAGACGAACCGGCTCACGACGACCACCAGGAAGACGGCGAGCGCGTACCAGGCGGCTTCGGCGCCCTCGTACTGTCCGAGACCTCTCAGGACCACCGGCAGCTGCAGTCCGATCAGCGCGAACACGACCGACTCCAGGACGAAGCCCACCATCTTCCACACCGCCTCCTCCTGGAGGCGCGTGGCGAAGTCGACCTCCCACGCGCGGTGCCCCAGGTAGAGCGCGACGACCACGACCGCGAGGACACCGGAGGCGTGCACCTGCTCGGCCACGGCGTAGGCGACGAACGGGATGAGCAGGGAGAGCGTGTTCTGCAGCAGCGCCTCCTTCACGTGCGTGCGCAGCCAGTGGATCGGCGCCATCAGCACCAGCCCGACCACGACACCGCCGACCGCCGCGAGCAGGAATTCGCCGATGCCCCCGGCCCAGGAGGCGCCCTCTCCGACGGCGGCCGCCAGGGCCACCCGGTAGGCGGTGATCGCGGTGGCGTCGTTCAGCAGGGACTCGCCCTGGAGGATCGTGGTGATCCGGGACGGCAGCCCGACCCGGCGCGCCACCGCGGTGGCCGCGACGGCGTCCGGCGGCGCGACGACCGCGCCGAAGACCAGCGCCGCGGTCAGCGGCAGGTCGGGCACGAGCAGGTACAGGGCCCAGCCGACGACGAAGGTCGCGAACAGCACGTACCCGACGGACAGCATCGCGACCGGCCTGAGCTGGGCCCGCAGGTCGAGATAGGAGCTGTCGGTGGCCGCCGTGTGCAGCAGCGGGGGCAGGATGAGCGGCAGGACGATGTGCGGGTCGAGCGTGTAGTCGGGCACCCCGGGGACGTAGCTGACCACCAGCCCGATCGCCACCAGCAGCAGCGGCGCAGGCACCGGGGTGCGCCGCGCCGCCGCGGCGATCGCGGCACTTCCCGCCACCAGCAACAGCAGTGGCATCACGTCCATCGTTCTCGCCCGCCCTCTTTTTTTCGCGCGGTCTTCCGCTCGACCGTCGTAACCTGGCAATCATGAAACAGTGCACGCACGCCGAGGCGCTGCCGCACCCCGAACCCGGCCCGCTCAGCGAGACGTGTCCGGAGTGCCTGGCGGAAGGCATGGATCCGGTACAACTACGGCTGTGCCTGAGCTGCGGTCACGTCGGCTGCTGCGACTCCTCGCCGGGGCGGCACGCGGCGGGGCACCACAAGGAGTCCGGCCATCCCGTGATGCGGACGCACGAGCCCGGGGAGACCTGGCGATGGTGCTTCGTCGACCATGTCCTGGTGTGACTCGGCAAGGCCCCGGCGGCGGACGGTTCGACCGTCTGACGTCTGGGTACGTCAACCCGGCGCGCGCTCTTCCCATTTGGGCCCGCCCAACCCCTAGACACGGAGCGTATCCACAGGTTTACTGTGAGTGACGACAAGGGGTTGGGGTCCCGGGGACAGGACCGTCGAGAGCGCGATAGCGTCACCGCTGAACCACGTATCGCGTTATCCCGGGGGGCGACCCTCGGCCCTGAAACGCTTGTACCACCATGGAGGTGAGGGTGTCCCAGATCGCAGGCGAGCCCGCGACCCAGGACTTCGTGGAAGTCCGGCTGCCGGCCGCGGGTGCCTACCTGTCGGTGCTGCGTACGGCCACGGCCGGTCTCGCGGCCCGTTTGGACTTCACCCTCGACGAGATCGAGGACCTGCGCATCGCGGTGGACGAGGCCTGCGCGATCCTGCTTCAGCAGGCCGTGCCAGGCTCGGTGCTCAGTTGTGTATTCCGCCTCGTCGACGACTCACTCGAGGTCACTGTCTCGGCACCGACCACGGATGGCCATGCCCCCTCGCGGGACACCTTCGCCTGGACCGTCCTGTCGGCCCTCGCGGGCAAGGTCTCCTCTGCCGTGGACAAGGACAAAACCGTTTCGATCAGCCTCTACAAACAGCGCGGCGCGGGACCCGGGCCGGCGTGAGGAGCGAGGACGGGCCGGTGCGGGACGAAGAGCGCAGCACACGAGAGCTGCCGGCCGAGGGCACGGGCACGAGCGGTCCGAGCGGGGCCCGGCGCATGGCGGACGGCATCGACGGCATCCCCGAGCAGGCCCGCCCGCACCCTGAGGACGACTCCACGGGAGCCGTCCTCCCGGGCGGCGGGCCGCTGGAGCAGGGCGGTGCCGTGCGGAGCGCGCCTCCGGGCGGGGGGATCACCGCATCCCCTGTCCCAGGGGGTCCTCCCACTCACGCGAAGTCAAGAGTGGCGGAGGAGGCGAGGGCTCGGGGAAGGGCGACGGGCGGGACGATGAGCGAGCACGAGCGAGACTCCGAGCATCAGGCGCCGAAGGTGCACCACGCACAGGGTGCGCACCACGGCTCTCCGGACCGCAGCGGGGCGCGCGAGATGTTCCTCAAGCTGCGCACCCTGGGAGACGGCAGTCCGGAGTACGCGGAACTGCGCAACCAGCTGGTCCGCATGCACCTGCCACTCGTCGAGCATCTCGCGCGCCGCTTCCGCAACCGCGGCGAGCCGCTGGACGACCTCACCCAGGTCGCCACCATCGGACTGATCAAGTCGGTCGACCGCTTCGACCCGGATCGCGGCGTGGAGTTCTCGACGTACGCGACCCCGACGGTCGTCGGCGAGATCAAGCGGCACTTCCGCGACAAGGGCTGGGCGGTGCGCGTGCCGCGCCGGCTGCAGGAGCTGCGCCTGGCGCTGACCACGGCGACGGCCGAGCTCTCGCAGCTGCACGGCCGCTCCCCCACGGTCCACGAGCTCGCCGAGAAACTGGCGATCTCGGAGGAGGAGGTCCTGGAGGGCCTGGAGTCCGCCAACGCGTACTCCACGCTGTCCCTGGACGTCCCCGACACCGACGACGAGTCCCCGGCGGTCGCTGACACCCTCGGCGCGGAGGACGAGGCGCTGGAGGGCGTGGAGTACCGGGAGTCCCTCAAGCCGCTGCTGGAGGACCTGCCGCCGCGGGAGAAGCGGATCCTGCTGCTGCGGTTCTTCGGCAACATGACCCAGTCGCAGATCGCGCAGGAGGTCGGCATCTCACAGATGCACGTCTCGCGGCTGCTGGCGCGCACGCTCGCGCAGCTGCGGGAGAAGCTCCTCGTCGAGGAGTGACGGCTACTTCTCCACGTTGCCGGGGTTGCCGGGCCCGCGGATCCCCAGGGCCCGGGTCGTCTCGGGGTTCACCAGCAGGACGAGCGCCGTGACGGCCACGACCGCGAGGGCGATCCCGGCCGGAATGGCCATGCTGTCGGCCTGGAGCAGGTTGTAGGCCACCGGCAGCGCGATGAGCTGCGTGATGACGGCCGGGCCGCGGCTCCAGCTGCGCAGGGCGAGCAGACCACGGGCCGCGAGCAGCGGCAGCAGTGCGAGCACGACCAGCGTGACGCCTCCGGTCACCGCCTGCTGCCGGTCGTCCGGGTGCCCCGTGAGGCCGAGGACGAGGATCCAGACGCCGCCGACGACCAGCGCGAGTCCCTCCAGCGCGGCCAGCAGCGCGGCGTATGTCAGGCGCCGGGGGCGGGGGCCGGTGGTTTCCTCGGTGGTGGGGGTCTGCTCACTGCTCACCCCTGAAGAGTAGCCCTCGCCCTACGAGCCCCCCGTGGCGAGGTTCACCCCTGGTCTCTTACCTGATCCCTACCTCGGTCTGGGCCCGGTACCCCCCAGTAGGTACGCTGCCAGTCATGCGTGCACTTCTCGTGGTCAATCCGGCGGCAACCACCACCAGTGCGCGCACGCGCGACGTACTGATCCACGCGCTCGCCAGCGAGATGAAGCTGGAGGCGGTCACCACCGAGTACCGCGGCCACGCGCGCGACCTGGGCCGGCAGGCGGCGGACAGCGAGGACATAGACCTGGTGGTGGCCCTCGGCGGCGACGGCACGGTCAACGAAGTGGTCAACGGCCTCCTGCATGCCGGCCCCGCCCCGGGGCATCTCCCCGGCCTCGCCGTGGTCCCGGGCGGCTCCACCAATGTCTTCGCCCGCGCCCTCGGCCTGCCCAATGACGCGGTGGAGGCCACCGGCGCGCTGCTGGACGCCCTGCGCGACGGCAGCGAACGCACCGTGGGCCTGGGTCTGGCCTCGGGTACACCCGGCACGGAGGACGAGACGGTGCCGGCCCGCTGGTTCACCTTCAACGCGGGCCTCGGCTTCGACGCCGGTGTGGTGGGTCGTGTGGAGCAGCACCGCGAGCGGGGCCGGAAATCCACACACGCTCTCTACGTACGCCAGGTCGTGCGCCAGCTTCTCGGTGAGACCAACCGCCGGCACGGCATGATCACGCTGGAGCGGGCCGGCGAGGATCCGGTCACCGATCTGGTGCTGTCCATAGTCTCGAACACTTCCCCGTGGACGTTTCTGGGGAATCGCCCGATCTACGCGGCGCCTAAGGCCTCGTTCGATACCGGCCTCGATCTCTTCGGTCTCAGCCGTCTGTCCACCGCCGCTGTTGCCCGGTATGGGACCCAGTTGCTCACTTCGTCCCCCGAGCGTGGACCCCATGGCAAACACGCCACTTCCCTGCACGACTTGACCGAGTTCACCTTGCATTCCAAGGTGCCGCTCCCCCTCCAGATGGACGGTGACCACCTGGGCCTGCGAACGAGCGTGACGTTCACAGGCGTACGCCGTGCACTGCGTGTGATTGTGTGAGCAGAACTGGCTAAAGTCCTTTCACTCGAACGTTTAGGCCAGGATCCACCCCATGGAAGTACGGCTGTGACCTAGTCGACACCGAAGAATCAAAAAAAACTTTCCAGAAGGGGTTGTATCCGCCGCTGAGGTTTGCGAGTCTCTACGTGGCGATCGGGACGGCCCGCAACACCGGCCTCCACTGATCACCAGAATCCCCCTTCAAAACACAGGACCCACGCCAGGGAACCTGGCAGTTGGCCCTTCACTTGTTGAGGGATTCGTGAAAGCGTTCACATTCACAAGCAAGCCCTGCACGTAATACCAAGGAGAGGTAGCAGCCATGGACTGGCGTCACAACGCCGTTTGCCGCGAGGAAGACCCCGAGCTCTTCTTCCCCATCGGCAACACCGGTCCTGCGCTGCTGCAGATCGAGGAAGCCAAGGCCGTCTGCCGTCGCTGCCCGGTGATGGAGCAGTGTCTGCAGTGGGCGCTCGAGTCCGGCCAGGACTCCGGCGTCTGGGGTGGTCTCAGCGAGGACGAGCGCCGTGCCATGAAGCGCCGCGCCGCCCGCAACCGGGCCCGTCAGGCCTCCGCCTGACAACCCACCCCTGCTGACAGCCTGAGCTTGGCGGCGCGTACAGCGAGTACGCATCTCCCGCCCCCGAGCCGCAGCGCGCAGTTCCCCCGATGCGCTTAGCAAAGCAGCAACGAGCTTGAGCCCCGGGCCACCAAGTGGCCCGGGGCTCAATGCTGTTCAGGGCGTTTCGGCGCCTCGGCCGTTTCCTACTTCTGTGAGCGCACCGGGATGTCGAGGATCACCCGGGTCCCGCGCTCCGGGGCCGGGACCATGTCGAAGGTGCCGCCCAACTCGCCCTCCACCAGGGTCCGTACGATCTGCAGGCCGAGGTTGCCCGCGGTGTGCGGATCGAAGCCCTCCGGCAGTCCGACGCCGTCGTCCTGGACGGTGACCAGCAGTCGGGCCTCCTTGCTCGTGCCACCGCGGATCGCCGACACCTCGACCGTGCCGGTGTCGCCCTCGCGGAAGCCGTGCTCCAGGGCGTTCTGCAGAACCTCGGTCAGCACCATCGACAAGGGTGTGGCGACCTCGGCGTCGAGGATGCCGAAGCGGCCGGTGCGCCGGCCCGTGACCTTGCCCGGGGAGATCTCCGCGACCATGGCCAGGACACGGTCGGCGATGTCGTCGAACTCGACGCGCTCGTCCAGATTCTGAGAGAGCGTCTCGTGCACGATCGCAATCGAACCGACCCGTCGCACCGCTTCCTCGAGTGCTTCGCGGCCGCGGTCGGACTCGATGCGCCGGGCTTGGAGGCGGAGCAGGGCCGCCACCGTCTGGAGGTTGTTCTTGACCCGGTGGTGGATCTCCCGGATCGTCGCGTCCTTGGTGATCAACTCGCGTTCGCGGCGGCGGAGTTCGGTGACGTCACGGAGCAGGACCAGCGAGCCGATACGGGTGCCCTTGGGGCTGAGGGGGATCGCGCGGAACTGGATCACCCCGTCGCTGGCCTCGATCTCGAACTCGCGCGGCGCCCAGCCGCTGGCCACCTTGGCGAGCGCCTCGTCCACGGGGCCCCGGGTCGGGGCGAGTTCCGCGGTGGTCCTGCCCAGGTGCTGGCCGACGAGGTCGGAGGCGAGGCCGAGACGGTGGTAGGCGGAGAGGGCGTTCGGTGAGGCGTACTGGACGAGGGCATCGGCGTCGAGCCGGATCAGGCCGTCGCCCACGCGGGGCGAGGCGTCCATGTCGAGCTGCTGGTTCGCGAACGGGAAGGAGCCGGCCGCGATCATCTGTGCGAGGTCGGAGGCGCTCTGCAGATAGGTGAGCTCCAGGCGGCTCGGGGTGCGCACGGTGAGGAGGTTGGTGTTGCGCGCGATGACGCCGAGGACGCGTCCCTCCCGCCGTACGGGGATCGACTCGACCCGGACGGGGACCTCTTCGCGCCACTCGGGGTCGCCCTCACGCACGATGCGGCCCTCGTCGAGGGCGGCGTCCAGCATGGGACGGCGGCCTCGCGGGACCAGGTGGCCCACCATGTCGTCCTGGTACGAGGTCGGGCCGGTGTTGGGCCGCATCTGGGCGACCGAGACGTACCGGGTGCCGTCGCTCGTGGGGACCCACAGGACCAGGTCGGCGAAGGAGAGGTCGGAGAGCAGCTGCCACTCCGAGACCAGCAGGTGCAGCCACTCGAGATCGGTGTCGTCGAGTGCGGTGTGCTGGCGTACGAGTTCGTTCATGGAGGGCACGTGTGCGAGCGTACCCGGGGGTTTGTACGGCTCTGAAATGTTCGGATCCCGTCCGGGCCCGGAAACACCCGCGGGCCGCGGCGCCTGAGAGGGACCCTCAACCCTCCCGGCACCGCAGCCCGGAGCAGCATCGGCCGTGGGGTGTGCGGTCCCGGTCGGCCGAAGGATGAGGACCCGGGGCAGTCAGGGCAGAGAGCCTCGGTTCCTCGGTCCGTCCTCCTGTGCGGGGAAGACGGAGGCTTGTACGCGCTTCGCAAGCGCCCTCGTACGCATTGTGGACTAGACCACTAGGGGGTGTCCATGCGTTGGAGGCTGTTCGTTGTTGTGCTGTCTTCCGCGCATCGGACGTACTGGCGTCCACCATGCAGCCTAACCCTTGTGGGTTCCTGTGCGGGGCCAGATGGTCATGGCAATTTTCGCGACCGCCTCCAGTTCCTCCCGGCTCGCCCCGTCCCGCGCCTGTTGTGACATGCCCTGGATCATCGCCCCGACATGGCGGGCCAGGGCGGAGGCGTCGGTGGCCGAGGGCAGCACACCGGCGACGACATCGGCCCTGATGCGGCTCTCGAACGCGGCGATGTTGGCGTTGCGGCGGTCCCGCAGCGACTGTTCGACCTCGGTGTCCGAGCAGTTCGTGGCGGCGTGGACGACGAGACAGCCGTGCGGGTGGCCGGGTTCCGTGTACGCGGTGGCGGCCTCGCGCAGCGCGCGTTCGACGGCCGCCCGGGCGGTGGGCTCCTCGGCGAGGGCGCGGTCGGTGAACGAGCCGTGCCCCGTGCCGTACACGCGGACGACCTCCCCGAAGAGGGACCGCTTGTCGCCGAAGGCCGCGTAGAGGCTGGGGGCGCCGATGTCCATGACGCGGGTGAGATCGGAGACGGACGTGGCCTCGTAACCGTGCTCCCAGAAGGCCAGCAGGGCCTTCTCCAGCGCGGTCCCGCGATCGAAGGAGCGGGGGCGGCCGCGAGGCCTGCCCTTCTTCTTGCCCTCGCCGGCGGTCTCCACCTTCCGGGTGTCCGCGGTGGCATGCCTCTCGGTCTTCGCGGTCGTGTCGTCGCCGTTCACCATGGGGTGCATTTTATAGCGGGCACTAGAGAAATGTCGGCGGGCTGCTGTACGGTTTTTTTGTAGCGACCACTAGGAAAATACGAAGGGGGCGCAGCCATGGGCGTGCTCACGGGCCGGACGGCACTCGTCACGGGGGCGAGCAGGGGCATCGGGCGAGGGATCGCCGAGCGACTGGGGCGCGACGGCGCTCGGGTCGCGGTGCACTACGGCAGGAGCGAGGCGGCGGCGAAGGAGACAGTCGCGGCGATCGAGGCGGCGGGCGGCTCGGCGTTCACGGTGGGCGTCGAGCTCGGAGTACCGGGCGACGCCGAGGCGCTGTGGGAGGAGTTCGACCGGCACGCGGACGGGCTCGACATCCTGGTGAACAACGCGGGGATCGGGAAGGCACGACCGATCGGGGAACTGGAAGAGCGAGAGTACGACGAGGTCTTCGCGGTCAACGTGAAGGCGCCGTTCTTCATCCTTAAGCACGGTATGACGCGACTGCGGGACGGTGGCCGGGTCGTCAACATCTCGTCGGGCCTGGCTCGGACGGCGGCGATGCCGGACAACGTGGCGTACGCGATGACGAAGGGCGCACTGGACGTCCTCTCACGGGACCTGTCCAAGGTGCTGGGCCCTCGGGGCATCACGGTGAACTCGGTGGCGCCCGGGATCATCGAGACGGACAACACGGCCGAACTGCTCCACGGAAGTGCCGACGGCTGGGCGAAGGCCGCGGCGATATCGGCTCTGGGCGGAGTGGGCGAGCCCGCCGAGGTCGCCGACGTGGTGGCGTTCCTGGCCTCGGACGGGGGCCGGTGGGTGACGGGGAGCTGGGTTGATGTGACGGGGGGGTCCCTGACGTAGCGGGGCGCGGGCGACCTCGGGGGCGGCACGCTCGCCCGCACCCAAGCCGGCTTCGCGCGACGGCGGTCAGGACCGAGGCAACTCCCCCAGCGCCCGTGCGTCCCCGTGGTTCAGCGCGTCTCCGTCACCTTCGCCAGGGCGCGAGGCGCGTCCGGGTCCTGGCCACGGGCGATGGTGACCTCGTAGGCGAGGAGTTGGAGGGGGATGATCTCCAGAACGGGCTGCACCTCTTCGGCCACGCCGTCCGTCGGCAGGGCGAAGCCGGCCGACGCCTGCTCGACCTGGTGCCCGGGGCCGATGATGACCAGGTCGGCGCCGCGACCGCGCAGCCGGTCGAGGACGGGCTGGAGCGCTTCGCCGCCCTTGCCGTCGGTGACCACGGCGATGACCGGGGAGACGTTGTCCACCATGGCGAGCGGACCGTGCAGCAGATCGGCGCCGGAGTAGGAGAGGGCGGGGATGTAGCTGGTCTCCATCAGCTTGAGGGCGGCCTCCTTGGCCGTGGGGTAGCCGTAGCCGCGCGAGGTGATCACCATGCGTTGGGCGAAGCGGTAGCGGGCGGCGAGGGTGCGCACCTCGTCCTGCCGGGCGAGCAGTTGCCCGGCGAGGTCCGGCAGGACGTGCGCGGGGCCGCCGTCGCCGCCGCGCAGGCCTTCGACGAACAGGTAGAGCGCGAGGAGGGAGGCGGTGTAGGTCTTGGTCGCGGGGAGCGCCTTCTCCGGTCCGGCCATGATGTCGATGTGGTACTCGGAGACGTCGGCGAGCGGCGAGTCGGGGTTGTTCGTGACGGCCAGGGTGATCGCGCCGGCCTCGCGGGCGGCCCGGGTCGAGGCGACCAGGTCCGGGGAGCCGCCGGACTGGCTGACGGTGACGACGAGGACGTCCGTGAGGTCGGGGCGGGCGCCGTAGGCCGTGGTGGTGGACATCGACGTGAGTCCGCAAGGCAGGCCGAGGCGGATCTCCAGTAGGTACTTGGCGTAGAGCGCGGCGTTGTCCGAGGTGCCGCGGGCGGTCAGCAGGACGAAGCGGGGTGTGCGGGCGGCGATCCGCCGTGCCACGTCCCGGATGGCGGGGGCGCCGTCGGCCAGGATCCGGCGCAGAACTGCGGGCTGCTCCGCCATCTCCCTGGCCATGGTCCGGCCCGGGATGTCGCTGAAGGGGTCCGGTGTGGCGGCGGTCATGGCGGGTTCCTTCCGTGGCGGGGCGTCGGCAGTTCCCATTCCACTCCCCCGGGCCGGAGAACGCCCCCGCGGGACCGGCACTGTTCACCTGGTCGAGGCCTGGTCGGCACAGTCGTGCCGGCTGCCCGGGAGCGAGTGCGTACACCCTGGGAGCAGCAGCCCCGCTCTGTTAGATTGGTCTAAACCACATGCCCCTTCGAGGGTCCAGTCCCAGTCGAGCACTCCTCTCAGATCGGCAGGCCCAGCGTGGAAGTTGTCATCGTTCCGGACGCCAAGGCGGGCGGCGAGCTCATCGCCGAGGCCATGGCCCAGCTGCTCCGGCGCAAGCCCGACGCGCTGCTCGGTGTGGCGACGGGCTCGACGCCGCTGCCCGTGTACGAGGCGCTGGCGACCAAGGTGCTCTCCGGTGCCGTGGATGTCGCGGAGGCGCGGATCGCGCAGCTCGACGAGTATGTGGGGCTGCCCGCCGACCATCCGGAGTCGTACCGCTCGGTGCTGCGGCGTGAGGTGCTGGAGCCGCTCGGGATAGGGATGGGCCGGTTCACGGGCCCGGACGGCACCGCTGAGGATGTGCAGGCCGCGTGCGAGGCGTACGACAAGGCGCTGTCGGACGCCGGGGGTGTGGACCTTCAGCTGCTCGGGATCGGGACCGACGGGCACATAGGGTTCAACGAGCCGTGCTCGTCGCTGGCGTCGCGGACCCGGATCAAGACGCTGACCGAGCAGACCCGGATCGACAACGCGCGGTTCTTCGACGGCGACATCGATCAGGTGCCGCATCACGTGATCACCCAGGGCATCGGGACCATCCTGGAGGCCCGGCACCTGGTGCTGCTCGCCACCGGCGAGGGCAAGGCGGACGCGGTCGCGGCGACGGTGGAGGGGCCGGTGGCCGCGGTGTGCCCCGCGTCCGCGCTCCAGCTCCACCCACACGCGACCGTCGTCGTCGACGAGGCCGCCGCGTCGAAGCTGAAGCTGGCGGACTACTTCCGGCACACATACGTCAACAAGCCGGAGTGGCAGGGGATCTAGGGGCCTGTCGGCGCAGTCCCTTTTCGTTCGGTTCATGCCGCGGGCGCGGGGGCCTCGCGTTCCGGTACGTCGTCCTCGGCCGGTTCGTCCTGGGCACGCAGGCCGGCGACCCAGAGTGGCATCACCCAGTGGACGACGAAGACGGCGATGAGCAGGGGCGCGGCGTAGGCCTTTGGGGCGTCGCCGTCGGCGAGGCCCGCCGCGAGCAGGGCGCTTATGGCTGCCGCGAGGAGCAGGGTCGTCATGCGGTGGGCGCGGGCCAGGACGCGGCTGCGTTCCGCCGACTGCCGCTCGTCCAGAACGCGTTCGCGCAGCTCCAGCAGGCCCCTGGTGGCGCCGTTGATGACGCCGGTCGCAATCATCCACGGGAGCAGCAGTACGGCCATCGCGACGACGGGCCACAGCGGTTCGCCCTCGGCGAGGAAGAAGTGGGTCATCAGTCCGCCGAGGGCCACGGTGAGGGTGATGTGCGCCGCGACGGCCAGACGTCGGCGGGCCGCCGTGGCGTACCAGGCCTGGCCCCGGCGGTCGTTCATCAGCCGCAGCATGCTCCGGTCGTAGCGGGTCAGGCGTGTCGTCGTCATGGCTGGTTCCTCCCGTAGACCTCGTCCGTGAGCGGCCGGAACGGTTCGAGGGAGAACACGGCCTCGACCGGCAGGCCGAAGAACTTCGAGATCTTCAGCGCCAGGTCGAGGCTCGGGTTGTACTGCCCTCGCTCGATGTAGCCGATGGTCTGGTAGTGGGCTCCCACTGCCTCGGCCAGGCTCTGGCGCGACACCTTCCGTTCGGCACGCACCATGGCCAACCTGTTGTGCACCTGCTCGCTCATGTATAAGAAGTACTACATTCGGATGCAGCCTTACAACCCGCTGACCCCGGTGAGACCGGTGATCACCTCGGCTGCCGCCCGGCCGCAGACGCGGGCCGCGCCATGGGTGGCGATGTGCAGGGCGCCGCGCGGGGCGGCCTGGGGGACGCCCATCTCGACCACGACGGTGTCCGGGCGGGCGGCCAGGAGGGTGTCGAGGGCCGAGGCCATCCAGGGGTGACGGTGTTCGTCGCGGACGACGGCGACGATGCGGCGCGGACCGGCCGCCTGGAGTGCCGCGCGTCCGGCGCTCGCCCCGCTCTTCCCGTCCGTGTCGACCCTGCCGTCGCCGCCGTCCGTGTCGGTAGGGCCGTCGCCGCCGTGCTTGCCGTCCTTGCCGTCCCCGGCGGAGAAGCTGCCGGTCACGGTGCCCGGCAGGAGGTGGATGAGTTCCGCGGCGACGCCCCACGGGGTCTCGTCGCCGACCGCGATGTTGGCGACGGGGGTGAGGGCGGCGACGTAGGGCGGCTCGGTGAGGGGCTTGAAGCTCTCCGGGCGCTCCAGGCCCGGAGCGACGGTGACCGTGAGGGCACGGCGGGCGGCACGCAGGCCGATCTCGTCGGCGTGCGGGGCCTCGGGTGCGGGGGCTGCCGTGCCCGTCCAGCGGGCCAGGGCGCGTACCCGGTCGGCGGCGTCGGCGAGGCGTTCCTCCGGCAGTTCGCCCGCGCGTACCGCCGTGACCAGGGCGTCGCGCAGCCGCAGTACGGTCGCGTCGTCGGCCAGGCCGCCGCCGACGCAGATCGCGTCGGCTCCGGCGGCGACGGCGAGGACGCTGCCGCGTTCGATGCCGTAGGTGCCCGCGATGGCCCGCATCTCCATGCCGTCGGTGACGATGAGGCCGTCGTAGCCGAGTTCGCCGCGCAGCAGGCCGGTCAGGATCCGCCGGGAGAGTGTGGCCGGGTGGTCGGGGTCCAGGGCCGGGACCAGGATGTGGGCGCTCATCACGGCCCGGGTGCCGGCGGCGATGGCAGCGCGGAACGGGGTGAGTTCGCGGTCGGCGAGCACGTCCGCGGGGACGTCGATGTGCGGGAGGGAGTGGTGGGAGTCGACGGCCGTGTCGCCGTGGCCGGGGAAGTGCTTGGTGCAGGCTGCGACCCCGGCCGACTGGATGCCTTCGACGTAGGCGGCGGTGTGCCGGGCGGCCAGGGCCGTGTCGGCGCCGAAGGAGCGGACGCCGATCACCGGGTTGGACGGGTTGGAGTTCACGTCGGCGGAGGGGGCCCAGTTGAGGTTCACGCCGCAGGCCGCGAGGCGGCGGCCCAGTTCGTGGGCGACGGCTCGCGTCAGCTCGACGTCGTCGACCGCGCCGAGCGCGTGGTTGCCGGGGAAGGAGGAGCCGGACCGCACCTCCAGGCGGGTCACGTCACCGCCTTCCTCGTCGATCGCGACCAGGACGTCGTCGCGCTCGGCCCGCAGCTGCGCGGTGAGCGCGGCCAGTTGGCCGGGCGAGGCGATGTTGCGGCCGAACAGACCGACGGAGGCGAGGCCCTCACCGAGCCGGCGCAGCAGCCAGTCGGGGGCGGTGGTGCCGGTGAAGCCGGGCTGGAGAACCGTCAGGGCGTCACGCGTGAGCGTGTCGGCACCGCTGGCGAGTGTCGTCATCGGGTGGGGTCATCCCTTCACGGCGCCCGCGGTCAGGCCCGCGGCCATCTTGCGCTGGACGAGGAGGAAGAGGGCGACGATGGGCACGGCCATCATCGTGGCGCCGGCCATCATCGGGGCGTATTCGGTGCCGTGCTTGGTGGTGAAGTTGCCGAGCCAGACGGTCGCGGTCTGGTTCTTCTGGCTGAGCAGCATCAGGGCGTAGAGGTACTCGTTCCAGGCCTGGATGAAGCCGTAGACCGAGGTGGCGACCATGCCGGGGGCCAGGAGCGGGAAGACGACCCGGAGGAAGGCGCCCGTGCGGGAGCAGCCGTCGACCATGGCCGCCTCCTCCAGTTCCTTAGGGATGTTGACGATGAAGCCGCGCAGCGTCCACACCGTGAACGGGAGGATGAAGGTCAGGTACGTGATGATGAGGCCGGTCAGCCGGTCGTACTGGCCCAGGTCGTTGAGCAGCAGGAACACCGGGATGATCATGGCGACGAGCGGCACCATCTGGACCGCCAGGATGCCCACGATCACGATCTTCCGGCCGCGGAAGGCGAACCGGGAGATGGCGAGCGCGGCGAGCAGCCCGACGACCATGCCGATGACGACGACCGCCAGCGACACCACCAGGCTGCGGCCCACCGGGCCCCAGAAGTCGGCGATGTCCAGCGCCCGGCCGAAGTTGGCGAAGGTGATGCCGGTGGGCAGCAGGCTCGGGTCCGGGTCGATGGCGTCCTTGGCGGGCTTGAACGCCGTGTTGAGCATCCAGTAGAGCGGGAAGCCGACGACGACGAAGACCAGGAGGCCGAGGAGGTTCCAGCCGAGCCGCGACTTACGGCGGCCGGCTCCGGCGAGCGTGCTCATTCGACCTCTCCGATCTTCAGCATCTGCCGCATGTAGACGGCGACCACGCCGAGCAGCAGCAGGACGGTGATCAGCGCGATGGCCGAGCCCTGCGCGTAGTCGTTGACCACGAACGCCCGGTCGTAGGAGTAGGTGTTGAGGACCTGGAACTCCGGCTCGGGGTGGCCGTTGCGCATGACGAACACCTGGGGGAAGACGCCCATGTCCCAGATGACCGACAGGGTCGTGAGCATCACGATGATCGGCTTGAGGACGGGCAGGGTGACGTAGCGGAAGACGCCCCAGGAGCCGGCGCCGTCCAGGCGGGCCGCCTCCTCAAGTTCCTTCGGGACCTGGGTGAGTCCCGCGCTGAGCGTGATGACCACGAAGGGGACCGCTCCCCACACCACCAGCAGCATGATCACGGCCAGGCCCTCGGGCCCGCTCGCGAACCAGTTGTGGCCGATCATCTCGACGCCGGGCAGCTTGCTGAGCAGCGCGTTGAAGACGCCGTAGTCCGAGTCGAAGAGCCACTTGAAGACCGTGGTCGCCACGATCACCGGCATGCCCCAGCTCGCCACCAGCACGATGTTGATGAGCACCTTCAGCCAGCCGGAGACCCGCTGGAGCAGCAGGGCGAGCGCCATGCCGATCACCATCGTGAAGACGACGGCCCCGGCGGCGAAGACGATGGTGCGCAGGACGACGGCCCAGAACTCGCCGTCGCCCAGCACCTTGGCGAAGTTGTCGAACCCGACCGACTCGGCAGGCTGGAAGCCCCACAGCTGGGACTGCCCGAACTTCTGGAAGGAGAGGGTGACCAGCCGGGCCAGCGGATAGCCCATGACCAGGGCGAGGATCAGCAGGCAGGGCGCGAGCAGCAGCCAGGGGGCCGTGGCCCCACCCGACGGCCGCTTCACCCGTGGCGGCGCGTCGGCGGTGGGTGGCGGTGCCTGTCGTGGTGGCGGCACCTTGGCGGGGGTGGTGGTGTCTGCGGCACTCATCGCGTGCTCCTCGGCGGTCCCTCAGGTCTGACGGGGCGGGGCTCCGCCCGGTGACGACGGCGGGGCTCCGCCCGGTGAGGGAGCCCCGCCCGTAGGTCACTTCGTGTTGATGACCTTGTCGATCGCGACGTCCGCGTCCTTGGCGGCGGCCTCGACCGACTTCTTGCCGGTGCCGATGCTCTGCAGCATGGTCTGCAGGATCTGCGCCTTCTCGACCTGGCCCCAGCCGGGGGCCATCGGGACGAACCAGTTGGACTCGGCCGCGGTGGCGGGGACCGCCGTCGCCGGGTCGTTCTTCAGCGTCGCGAGGTCGGTCTTGTTGTTGGGCAGATTGCCCTTGGCCATCAGGCCCTTCTGCCCGGAGGAGCCGGTGTAGGCGTTGATCCACTCGGCGGCCAGGTCCTGCGCGTCGGACTTCACCGGCACGGCGAGGTCGCTGCCGCCCAGGAAGACGGGCATGTTCTTGCCGGACGGGCCGGGCATCACGAAGTTCTCGAGGTTGCCCTTGAGCTTGCCGGTCTTGTCGTTCTTGGGGTCCTCGGCGGTCGCGCCCTCCCAGGCGGCGGCGAAGATCATGGCGGACTTGCCCTGGCCGTAGACGATGTAGCGGTCGGACTCGTCCTTGGTCTTGTCGCCGTGCATGTAAGAGTCGACGACGTTCTTGAACTCCTTCAGGCCCTTGAGGGACTCGGGCGAGGAAAGAGAGGCCTTCCACTGTCCGCCCGACTCGGTGGCGATGGCGCCGCCGGCGTCGTAGACGAAGGACATGGCCGCATACCAGTCGCGGGTGGGCTGGTACCAGGCGTTGTACTTGCCGCCCTCCTTCTTCTGGATCTTGTCCAGGGCGGCAGTCAGCTCCTTGTAGGTCTTCGGGGGCGTCTTCACACCGACCGAAGCCGCGATGTCCTTGCGCCAGTTGGCGACGCGGCCGCCGGCGTAGTACGGGACGCCGTAGGTCTTGTCCTCGTAGGTGACCGAGGCCTTGAGGCCGTCCAGCCAGGCGTCGGAGTTGTCGAACTTCGCCGGGTCCAGGGGAGCGAAGGCGCCCTTGACCATGTAGCCGAGCATCTCGGTGTTGCCCATCTCGACCACGTCGGGCGCCTTGTCGGTGGCGAGGACGGCGTCGAGCTTGGCGTTCTTGTCGGGCCAGCCGTAGTACTCGTGGTTGATCTTGAGACCGGGGTGCTTCTTCTGCACCGCCGCGTCGGCGGCCTTCACCAGTTGCGGCCAGTTGTTCTGGGCATCGACGGTGAGCCAGACGGTCAGCTCCTTGGCGTCCGCGCCGCCCTTGTCCGAACCACCGCCCTCGCCCCCGCACGCCGCGATGGAGACCATCATGCCCGCGATACCGATCGCGGATATCAGCTTGCGCTTCACGCCACCCTCCTCAGCTGGACCATTGGTGTAGACCAGTAGGGAGGAGCTTGGCCTGGACCACGAGACCTGTCAAGAGGTCCGATAAGGCTCTGACCAGCCGTTATGCGACCTACATATGCAGGGACCTTTAAGTAATAAGCCAGCGAAATGCTGGCTGTACACGCCATACTTCAGGTAGACCACTGGATGTTGTGGACTAGACCAAAAGCGGCGCCGACGGTATACAAGTGGGATCGTGTCGGCAGACCGAGCCGGGAAGGCGGAGCATGAGCACCGACGTCAGCAGTGCGGAGAACGAGAACGGGGCGCCCGTCCGTACCGCACGCGTGCCCAAGTACTACCGCCTGAAGAAGCACCTGCTCGACATGACGGACACACAGGCGCCCGGCACACCGGTCCCGCCCGAGCGCACGCTGGCCGCCGAGTTCGACACCTCGCGCACGACCGTGCGCCAGGCGCTGCAGGAGCTGGTCGTCGAAGGCCGTCTGGAGCGCATCCAGGGCAAGGGCACGTTCGTCGCCAAGCCCAAGGTCTCCCAGGCGCTCCAACTGACCTCGTACACCGAGGACATGCGTGCCCAGGGCCTGGAACCCACCTCGCAGCTGCTGGACATCGGCTACATCACCGCCGACGACCGCCTCGCAGGCCTGCTCGACATCACGCCCGGCGGACGCGTGCTGCGCATCGAGCGGCTGCGCATGGCCAACGGCGAGCCGATGGCCATCGAGACCACCCATCTGTCCGCCAAGCGCTTCCCCGCGCTGCGCCGGTCGCTGGTGAAGTACACGTCCCTCTACACCGCGCTCGCCGAGGTCTACGACGTCCATCTCGCGGAAGCCGAGGAGACCATCGAGACGTCGCTGGCCACCCCGCGCGAGGCCGGCCTGCTGGGCACGGATGTCGGCCTGCCGATGCTGATGCTGTCCCGGCACTCGCTGGACCGGGAGGGGCAGCCGGTGGAGTGGGTGCGGTCGGTGTACCGGGGGGACCGGTACAAGTTCGTGGCCCGGCTGAAGCGGCCTGTCGAGTAGCGCACGACGCGGACCGCTGGTGAGCCCCGGTTTCTATTGGGTGTCGCATTGCGGACGAGGGGTTCCGTTCCCGCCGCACCCTGACCTAGATTGCCTGCGCATTGCACAGGTGATCACTGAGGGGACGGAGCCGCCTGATGTCGCAAGCCCCAGAAGCCAGTAGAGGTCCGGTGGTGACGCCGATGCGCGTCGTCATCGGCGTCTGCCTCCTAGCGCCCTTCGTGGCCATGCTGTGGGTCGGCTCCTACGCCAAGACCGACCCGGCCTTCATCGGCATACCGTTCTTCTACTGGTACCAGATGGCGTGGGTGCTCATCTCCACCGCGCTGACGATGATCGCCTACAAGCTGTGGCAGCGTGACCAGCGCGCCCGTAAGGAAGGTGCGCGGTGAAGGACGGCGTGAACGGCGTCGCACTCGCCGTCTTCATCTTCTTCTTCCTGCTCGTCACGGTCATGGGCTTCCTGGCCGCGCGGTGGCGCAAGGCCGAGAACGAGCACAGCCTCGACGAGTGGGGCCTGGGTGGCCGGTCGTTCGGCACCTGGGTCACCTGGTTCCTGCTCGGCGGCGACCTGTACACGGCGTACACCTTCGTGGCCGTACCGGCGGCGATCTACGCGGCGGGCGCGGCGGGCTTCTTCGCGGTGCCGTACACGATCCTGGTCTACCCGCTGATCTTCACCTTCCTCCCCCGCCTGTGGTCGGTGTCCCACAAGCACGGGTACGTGACGACGTCCGACTTCGTGCGCGGCCGCTTCGGCTCCAAGGGCCTGTCGCTGGCCGTGGCCGTCACCGGCATCCTCGCGACCATGCCGTACATCGCGCTCCAGCTCGTCGGCATCCAGGCCGTGCTGGACGTGATGGGCGTCGGCGGCGGCGAGGACACCAACTGGTTCATCAAGGACCTGCCGCTGCTGATCGCGTTCGGTGTGCTGGCGGCCTACACGTACTCCTCGGGCCTGCGGGCCCCGGCGCTGATCGCCTTCGTCAAGGACACCCTGATCTACATCGTCATCGCGGTGGCGATCATCTACATCCCGATCAAGCTGGGCGGCTTCGACGAGATCTTCGCCAAGGCGGGCGACGCGTACAGCCAGACCAACCCGGCGACGGGGGCGGCGCGCGGTGCGCTGGTGCCGCCGGAGGCGGGGCAGTGGACGTACGCCACCCTCGCGCTCGGCTCCGCGCTCGCGCTGTTCATGTACCCGCACTCGATCACGGCGACGCTGTCCTCGCGCAGCCGTGAGGTGATCCGCCGCAACACCACGATCCTGCCGCTGTACTCGCTGATGCTGGGCCTGCTCGCGCTGCTCGGCTTCATGGCGATCGCGGCCGGGATCAAGGTGCAGAACGGGCAGCTGGCGATCCCGCAGCTGTTCGAGACGATGTTCCCGGACTGGTTCGCCGGCGTGGCCTTCGCGGCGATCGGCATCGGAGCGCTCGTGCCGGCGGCCATCATGTCCATCGCGGCCGCGAACCTCTTCACCCGCAACATCTACAAGGACTTCCTCAAGCCGGACGCCACGCCGGCGCAGGAGACCAAGGTCTCCAAACTGGTCTCCCTGCTGGTGAAGGTGGGCGCGCTGGCCTTCGTCCTCACCATGGACAAGACCGTCGCCATCAACTTCCAGCTGCTCGGCGGCATCTGGATCCTGCAGACCTTCCCGGCCCTGGTCGGCGGCCTGTTCACCCGCTGGTTCCACCGCTGGGCACTGCTCGCGGGCTGGGCGGTCGGCATGATCTACGGCACGGCCGCCGCGTACGGGGTCGCCTCGCCGACCCAGAAGCACTTCGGCGGCTCCTCGAAGGAGATCCCCGGCATCGGCGAGATCGGCTACATCGGCCTCACGGCGTTCGTCCTGAACGTGGTGGTGACGGTGGTCCTCACCTTCGCCCTGAAGGCCCTCAAGGCCCCCGACGGCATCGACGAGACCAAGCCGGAGGACTACACGGCGGACGCGGGCGACCCCGGGGTGCAGGTGGAACTGCCGCCGGCCACGGCGGGCTCCGCCCACTAGAACGGACCGGGCACATACGCCCGCAGCGGGCCGCCGGTGATCAACCACACCGGCGGCCCGCTGTCGTACACACTCACGCCATGGACACCTTGATCCGGCGAGTGAAACCCACCGAGTACGGCCCCCTCGGCGAGTTGACGGCCCACGCCTACCTCGCCGACGGCCTTCTCGACTTCGGCGAGAGCGACGCGTACCTCCACGAACTGCGAGACGTCGCCAGACGCGCAGCCGCAGCCGACGTTCTGGTCGCCGTCGAGAACGACACCCTCCTCGGCGGCGTCACCTTCGTACCGTCCGGCGGCCCCATGGCCGACATAGCCGGCCCGGGAGAGGCCGAGATACGAATGCTCGCGGTCTCGCACGCCGCCCGCGGCCGCGGCACCGGCGAGGCCCTCGTATCCGCCTGCATCGACCGCGCACGGGCCACGCCCGGCTGCGTCCGCATCGTGCTGTCGACCCAGCGCACCATGCGCGCAGCCCACCGCATCTACGAACGCCTGGGTTTCACCCGCACTCCCGAGCGCGACTGGAACCCGATCCCGCACCTGGCGGACATCACTCTCCTCACCTACCAGTTGACGCTCTGAAACCAGCACGACACAACATCTGGGGGTGCCGCCCGAACCCGGCACAAGATGTATGCTCGTGCTCGCTGTCGCCGCAGGGGAATCCGGTGCGAATCCGGAACTGTCCCGCAACGGTGTACTTGTGCATGTCTGTTCCCAGAAACGTCATGCACGGGAGTCAGTCCGAGGACCTGCCGACAGCGCACCCGGCCGTCCGGCCGGGGTGCCCTGACGTCCGGGCCTCGTGGAATGGGCCGGTGGACGCGACGCCGTGTGCGCTCGTGTGCTGCCCCCTGCCCTGCGCGAGGCCCCTTGCCGAGCGAGGGAGAGCCCCACGTGACCATCGCGCCAGCCGAACCGGTCTCAGCTTCCGAAGAAGAGCACGACGGTCCCGGTGCCGCGCTGCTGCGGACCCTGACCGAGCTGACCGCCGATCTCCCCGACGCCGACCCCGGCCGGGTCGCCGCCGCCGCGCTGCGCGGGCGGTCCGCGCGGGCGGACGAGACGGAGCTGCGCGAGCTCGCGACGGAGTCGGCCGCCGGCCTCATCTCCGAGGACCCCGCCTACTCCCGGCTGGCCGCGCGCCTGCTGACGATCGGCATCCGCGAAGAGGCCGCCTCCCAGGGCGTCACGTCCTTCACCGAGTCCGTCGCGGTCGGCCACCGGGAGGGACTGATCGCCGACCGGACCGCCGAGTTCGTGCGCGTCCACGCCGCCCGGCTCGACGCGCTGATCGACCGGGCCGCCGACGACCGCTTCGGCTACTTCGGCCTGCGGACGCTGCACAGCCGCTACCTGCTCCGCCACCCGATCACCCGCAAGGTCGTCGAGACGCCCCAGCACTTCATGCTGCGCGTCGCCGCCGGGCTCGCCGAGGACGACACGGCACAGGCCGTCGACGAGGTCGCCGCGCTCTACGGGCTCATGAGCCGCCTCGACTACCTGCCCTCCTCCCCCACCCTCTTCAACTCCGGCACCCGGCACCCCCAGATGTCGTCCTGCTACCTCCTCGACTCCCCCAAGGACGAGCTGGACTCGATCTACGACCGGTACCACCAGGTGGCGCGGCTGTCGAAGCACGCGGGCGGCATCGGGCTGTCGTACTCCCGCATCCGTGCGCGCGGTTCGCTGATCCGCGGCACCAACGGCCACTCCAACGGCATCGTCCCGTTCCTGAAGACCCTCGACGCCTCGGTCGCCGCCGTGAACCAGGGCGGTCGCCGCAAGGGCGCGGCCGCGGTCTATCTGGAGACCTGGCACTCCGACATCGAGGAGTTCCTGGAGCTGCGCGACAACACCGGCGAGGACGCCCGCCGTACGCACAATCTGAACCTGGCGCACTGGGTGCCGGACGAGTTCATGCGGCGGGTGAACGCCGACGGGAAGTGGTCGCTGTTCTCCCCCGCGGACGTGCCCGAGCTGGTCGACCTGTACGGCGAGGAGTTCGACGCCGCGTACCGGGAGGCCGAGGCGAAGGGCCTGGCGAAGAAGACCCTGCCCGCCCGTGAGCTGTACGGCCGCATGATGCGCGCCCTGGCGCAGACCGGCAACGGCTGGATGACCTTCAAGGACGCCGCCAACCGCACCGCCAACCAGACGGCCGAGCCGGGCCACGTCGTCCACTCCTCCAACCTCTGCACGGAGATCCTGGAGGTCACCAGCGACGGGGAGACGGCGGTCTGCAACCTGGGCTCGGTCAACCTGGGTTCCTTTGTCGACACATCGACCGGCGATCTCGACTGGGAGCGGCTGGACGAGACCGTCCGTACGGCCGTCACGTTCCTCGACCGGGTCGTGGACATCAACTTCTACCCGACCGAGCAGGCGGGCCGCTCCAACGCCCGGTGGCGTCCGGTCGGCCTCGGGGCCATGGGCCTGCAGGACGTCTTCTTCAAGCTGCGCCTGCCCTTCGACTCGCCCGAGGCCAAGGCGCTCTCCACCCGTATCGCCGAGCGGATCATGCTCGCCGCGTACGAGGCCTCCGCCGACCTCGCCGAGCGCAACGGCCCGCTGCCGGCCTGGGAGAAGACCCGTACGGCCAGGGGCGTGCTGCACCCCGACCACTACGACGTGCAGCTGACCTGGCCCGAGCGCTGGGCGGCCCTGCGCGAGCGCATCGCCACGACCGGCATGCGCAACTCCCTGCTCCTCGCCATCGCGCCCACGGCCACTATCGCCTCCATCGCGGGCGTGTACGAGTGCATCGAGCCGCAGGTGTCCAACCTGTTCAAGCGCGAGACGCTGTCGGGTGAGTTCCTCCAGGTCAACTCCTACCTGGTGGACGAGCTCAAGCGGCTCGGCGTATGGGACGCCCGCAGCCGGGAGGCGCTGCGCGAGGCGAACGGCTCGGTGCAGGAGTTCGCCTGGATCCCCGAGGACGTACGGGCGCTCTACCGCACGGCGTGGGAGGTCCCGCAGCGCGGTCTGATCGACATGGCGGCGGCCCGGACGCCGTTCCTGGACCAGTCCCAGTCCCTGAACCTCTTCATGGAGACGCCGACCATCGGCAAGCTCTCCTCGATGTACGCGTACGCCTGGAAGGCCGGGCTGAAGACGACGTACTACCTGCGTTCACGCCCGGCGACCCGCATCGCCCGCGCGGCCCAGGCCGCTGTCCCCGCGCAGGCCACCACCCCGGATCCCGAAGCGGTCGCCTGCTCCCTGGAAAACCCCGAGTCCTGCGAGGCCTGCCAGTAATGACCACCCAGAACCTTCTCGACCCCGGCTTCGAGCTCACCCTGCGCCCCATGCGCTACCCGGACTTCTACGAGCGCTACCGGGACGCCATCAAGAACACCTGGACCGTGGAGGAGGTAGACCTCCACTCGGACGTCGCCGACCTCGCCAAGCTGTCCCCGATGGAGCAGCACCTGATCGGCCGGCTGGTCGCCTTCTTCGCCACGGGCGACTCGATCGTCGCGAACAACCTGGTGCTGACGCTGTACAAGCACATCAACTCCCCCGAGGCGCGGCTGTATCTGAGCCGGCAGCTCTTCGAGGAGGCCGTGCACGTCCAGTTCTATCTGACGCTGCTCGACACGTATCTCCCCGACCCGGAGGACCGTGCCGCCGCGTTCGACGCGGTGGAGAACATCCCCTCCATCCGCGAGAAGGCCGGGTTCTGCTTCAAGTGGATGGACTCGGTGGAGAAGCTGGACCGGCTGGAGACCCAGGCCGACCGCCGCCGTTTCCTGCTGAACCTGATCTGCTTCGCCGCGTGCATCGAGGGCCTGTTCTTCTACGGTGCCTTCGCCTACGTCTACTGGTTCCGCAGCCGGGGCCTGCTGCACGGCCTGGCCACCGGCACCAACTGGGTGTTCCGGGACGAGACGATGCACATGTCCTTCGCCTTCGACGTGGTCGACACCGTCCGCAAGGAGGAGCCGGAGCTGTTCGACGACCAGCTCGAGCAGCAGGTCACGGACATGCTGCGGGAGGCCGTCGAGGCCGAGCTGCAGTTCGCGCGCGACCTGTGCGGTGACGGCCTCCCGGGCATGAACACCGAGTCGATGCGGCAGTACCTGGAGTGCGTTGCCGACCAGCGGCTCACCCGGCTCGGCTTCGCTCCGGTGTACGGCTCCGAGAACCCCTTCTCCTTCATGGAGCTCCAGGGGGTTCAGGAGCTGACCAACTTCTTCGAGCGGCGCCCCTCGGCGTACCAGGTGGCGGTGGAGGGCACCGTCGACCTGGACGAGGACTTCTGAGCCCGCTCGCGCTCCCTGGCCTCCTGGGCCTCCCTGATCTGACGGTCGACGCGCCTGTCGCGCACGATGCCGATCACTGACGGGAGGACCAGGAGGACCAGCGTCCCGAGTACGAAGATCATTGCGATGAGTGTCTGTGCCTGGTTCGTTTCCATGGACACCACTGTCGCGCCGATGACTCCTTACCGTCAGTGGCAGTACTGCCGTAGACCCTCGAATTACTGCCACCGGCGAGGCACACTGGAGGCATGCTCCAGAACGTGGCCGTCGTCCTGCTCGACGGCGTGAATCCTTTCGAACTCGGTGTGGTGTGCGAGGTCTTCGGCACCGACCGCAGCGACGACGGCCTGCCGGTCTACGATTTCGCGGTCGCCTCGGCCGAGGGCCCGTCCCTGCGCATGAACTCGGGCTTCTCGCTCCAGGCCGAGCACGGCCTGGAGCGGCTGGAGACGGCCGACCTGATCGCGGTGCCGGCCGGGCACAGCTACGCGACGCGCTCGTTCCCGCCCGAACTGCTGGACGCCCTGCGGCGCGGCGTCGGCCGCGGCGCCCGAGTGCTCAGCGTCTGCTCCGGCGCCTTCGTGCTGGCCGCCGCCGGGCTGCTGGACGACCGCCGCTGCGCCGTGCACTGGAAGCACGCGCGGGACCTCGCCCGGCAGTACCCCCGAGCGGTCGTCGAGCCGGACGTGCTCTACGTCGACGAGGACCCGGTGATCACCTCCGCCGGCACGGCCGCCGGGATCGACGCCTGCCTCCACCTGGTCCGCAAGGAGCAGGGCACCGAGGTCGCCAACAAGATCGCCCGGCGGATGGTGGTGCCGCCGCACCGCGACGGAGGCCAGGCCCAGTACATCGAGCGCCCGCTGCCCCACTCCGAGGGTGACACGATCGGAGACGTGCTGGCGTGGATGGAGCGCCACCTCGACGAGGAGGTCACCGTCGAGCAGCTCGCCGCCCACGCCCATATGTCCCCGCGCACCTTCGCCCGCCGCTTCCAGCAGGAGACGGGGACGACTCCCTACCGCTGGGTCCTGCGCCAGCGGGTGCTGCTGGCCCAGCGGCTGCTGGAGGCGACGGACGAGACGATGGTCGCGATCGCCGGCCGAACGGGGTTCGGCAACGCGGCCACGCTGCGCCACCACTTCGTGCGGGCGGTGGGCACCACTCCGAACGCCTACCGGCGCACGTTCAGGGGCCCCGAAGCGGCCTGACGGTCACCGGCCCCTCACCTCGGCACCGGCCGCAGCAGCAGGTCGTGCGGCCGGAGCGTGATGCCGACGCGGGTGCCGTCGTTCGAACCGGCCACCTGCTCGAACCGGTACTTCGTGGCCAGCGCCGCCGTGATCAGCGTCAGCTGCGCCATCGAGAAGTGGTCGCTCGGGCACTTGCGGTTGCCCGTGCTGAACGGGCTCATGGCGTGCTTCGGGATGTCCTTGACGCGGTCCGGCAGCCAGCGGTCGGGGTCGAAGTCGAGATGCCGGCCGTACGACTTCGCGTCGCGCTGGATCGCGTACGGGCTGTAGACGATGTCCGCCCCGGCCGGAATCCGGTATCCGCCGAGTTCCGTGTCCCGTACCGCCCGGCGCGTCAGAATCCAGACGGCGGGGCGCAAACGCATGGCCTCGACGACGACATTGTTGGTGTGCCTGAGTCCCCGGACGTCCTCGAATGCCACCGGCCTCCCACCGGTGACGGCTTCTACTTCGTCACGCACCCGGTCCGCCTGTTCCGGGTGTTCCGCGAGCATATGCAACAGCCACATGATCGTGGAGGCGATGGTTTCGCTGCCGGGGGTGAGGATCGCGACGACCTGATCGTGGATCTCCTGTTCCCCGATGGGGTCGCCATTCTCGTCCTTCGCCTCCAGCAATGCCGTCAGCAAATCGTCCGGCTTTTGACCGGATGCCCGACGCTCGGCGACGATCTCGTCGACCAGGAGATGCAAATCGGCCAATGCCCGGTTGAATTCGCGGTTGGCCGGGAGCGGCAGCTTGTAGAGCGGCCCGAGCGGGACCACCATCCGCCGGTACATCCCGCGGAAGACGGTGGCGAGCGCGACGCACAGCCGCTCCGCCCGCTCGTCCATGTAGTCGCCGCGCAGCAGACAGCGGGCCGCGACGCGCACGGCCACCCGGAAGGACTCGGAGGTGCAGTCGACGGTCTCGCCGGGCTTCCAGCGCTCGGTCAGCGCGTGCGCCTCCTCCTCCATGATCGGCCCGTAGGCGGGGATGGCGTCGAGCCGGAAGGCGGGCTGGATGGTGCGCCGCTGGCGCCGGTGCCGCGGCCCGTTCGCCGTGGCCACTCCCTCCTTGCCGAGCAGGCCCTCCAGGGACTCCCAGAGCGGCCCGGCGATGATGAAGTCGTTGCTCAGCGCCAGTGCGCCGGTGAGCTCCGGGGTGGTGACGGCGTACACGGTCTTCGGCCCGAGCTTGAGGCGGACCACGTCACCGTGGTCGCGCAGCCGGGACATGAACGCCAGCGGGTCACGCACGAGCTTCCAGCCGTGGCCGAGGCCGGGGACTGAGCCGCCCGCCCGGGGCGGCTCACGCAGATCCGGAGCCAGGGCTTCGGGTTGAACGGACTCGACGGTCATTTCTCACCTGCCGCTTCGTTGTTGACGTACGGGGGCGTGGACCGGTCGTCCCAGCTGTCGACCATGTACCGGCCGGACTCGTGGTGGAACCAGTAGACCGAACTGAACCAGTTGCGCATATTGCTCAGACAGGCCCGCACGGCGGCGCTCAGTTCCTTTCCCCGCACGGTGCCGTCGGCGAGGTCGTCGGCGAACCGTAATGCTTCCTGTTCGACATCGAGGAATTCAGTGATGCAATTCTCGACACGGCGCCTCAGGTCCACTACCGCCTGTTCCAGAGTCAGGCCCTCATGGGTGATGAGACTGATTCCGAGATTGTGCACCTCGTCGCCCGCTATTTCCTTGGGAAGGGAGCAGAGGTCGTTGTACCAGGCGGCGAATTCCTGACTCAGCAGCGCTGCCCGCCGGTATGCCGGGTGTTTCCGGACGGGGTCGGGTATTTCACATCCAGCGGCCGGCTCCAGGAGGTCCGTCCATATCCAGTGGGCGAAGGTGAGCCGGCGCAACCGGAGGTATTCGTCGACCGTGGGCACGATTCCGTGGGTGCGGTTGTGGAACTCCCGGTCGTACGCGTCGACCACCGCGTGGAAGTGCCGGGCGAACCGGAGGTTCCACGTCCTCGGCAGGAACGCGTACAGCCGCAGCACGCTGTCCGCGAACCCGGCGACCAGTGGGTCCTCGTGGTGCAGATGCGCCCCTGGGAAGTCGAGGGCCGTGTGCAGCCGGTCCCGCAGCCGCCGCCAGGCGACCGGACGGCCGTGCACGATGTCGCGGTCGTGCCGGTCGTCCCAGACGAAGAACCAGGCGCTGTAGTCCGCGATCGCCTGGAGGACCTCGTCGGGGGCACCGATGTAGTACCCGGCCATGAGGTCGGTGTAGCAAAGGCCGTCGGCATATTCCTCCACCTTGTCCGCGGGCATGAGCCGCTTTTCGAGCAGCCAGGCCCGGGTCTTCTCTTGGCACTTCGGCCAATACGGGTGGAGTTGCCGGGGAAACGCCGCCTCGATCACCGGTAGAGAGAGCGACGGTGGAACTGCGATGGTGGTCGGTGTCGATGTGGTGCCGTCTGGCAAAGCTTGCACGAACTAACCCCTCTCAGCCGCCAGTTGGCGCGGGCGCCCCTCCCTTCGTGCCGGGCGTGCGCCGTTGCATACCCCGCTCATCCCATTCAGCACTACAACTGACCGTTCTGGGAACGCATTTGCTCCATTCACTACCCCACAGTGCCGGGATCCTCCCGGTGTGTGACTGGTAGCGGATCACCAGGAGAGCAGAAGCGATCGAACGTGCGACGGACAGACGAACGGCACAGGCGAACGGCGTCTGTTCAGGACGGGATTCCCGAACAGACGCCGTTCGCCTGGTGCTCGTGAGGTCTCAGTCGTTCGCGACCACGGGGTAGCGAGGCTCGTTCTCGGCCATCTGCCGCAGCGCGTCCTTGCGCTCCCGCTTGGAGAGCCGGTCGATGTACAGGTAGCCGTAGAGGTGGTCGGTCTCGTGCTGCAAACACCGAGCGAAGTATCCGGTGCCACGGACCTTGATCGGGTTGCCCTTCTCGTCCTGCCCGGTCACCTCGGCGTAGTCGGGCCGGGCGAGCGGGGCGTACGCGGTGGGCACGGACAGACAGCCCTCGTTGCTGTCGTCCAGCCGGCGCTTCTCGGCGGGCAGTTCGACGAGCCTGGGGTTGCAGACCACGCCGGTGTGCCGGAGGCCCTCGTCGTCGGGGCAGTCGTAGATGAAGACCTTCAGGTCGACACCGATCTGGTTGGCGGCCAGGCCGACGCCCTCGGCGGTGCGCTGGCTGGCGAACATGTCCGCGACGAGCTGCTGGAACTCCTCGCCGAACTCGGTGACGTCCTTGCACTCCTTGTGCAGCACCGGGTTCCCGACCACCGTGATCGGCCGCGAGGTCCCCCGCTCCCGCCAGGCCGCCTCGCGCTCCTCGCAGTCCTCCGTGTCGATCACGTACCCCTCGTCATCGACGGGGAGCACGCCCGCGTGCTGCTGATCGGTGTCCTGCTGAGCCATGACGTTACGTACGCCTTCCTGAACAAATCCAAGCTGGGATGCTGATACAGGTTACGCCGGTGTCGGACGCCCCTTTTTTCTTGGGGGCGCGGGGAACTGCGCGAAGAACCACGACGGCGCCGCACACGACAACGGCGCTAACAGACCTCTTCCAGATCCCGCCAGTCCCGAGAATCCGGACTGTCAGCCACCCACCCGTCCAGCAGCCCCCGCACAAGAGACGCCGGCGCAGCCAACCCGCACTCCCGCTCCGGCACCCACAGCTGCCCGTCCGTCCGATGCCCCAGCGGCCCGGGATGCCCCGGCTCACTGTGATCATGCGGATCGAGATGCTCCCCGTCCCCCTCGTCCGACGGCATCCGGGACTCGGAACACATCCGGCACAGCAACCGCACCGAGGAGGACCAGTCCTCCGCGGCGAACCCGGCATCCCCCGCCAGCTGCTCCAGCGCGTCCCGGTCCGCCTCGGTCGCCGCCTCCAGCAGCACCACCCACGTCGGCACCGGCGACGGCGCCCACAGCTCGATCTCGTCGAACACCGGGTAGGTGTGCCCGGCGGCCGTGGTCCGCTCCCCGTGCGGCACCCCGTCGTGCAGGACGACCTCGCCCCAGCGCCGCCCCGAAGACGGCAGCGGAATGGACAGCACCTCGATCCGCGCGGGATCCAGCCGCCGCCCCCACACGACCTCGGCCTCCCCCTCCGGGGACAGCCGTACGGCCGCGCTGCCGAGATCCATGCCGACGGGCTCGCCGGCGGCCATGGCGGAACCCGGCATCCGCAGCCCGTAGGCCTGCCAGGCGCGCCGGGCCAGCGGCCAGTCCTGGAGTGCGGTCGCTGCGATGCCGACGTTCCACCAGTCGGGCGCGCCGGTGTCCCGGTCGAGCAGGGCCACGGCCCTCAGGCCCGCCGCCCGCGCCTGCTCCCAGTCGTGCCGGAACTTGTGCAGCAGGGCCAGGTTGAACCACGACTCGGACAACCAGGGCTCCAGGTCGGCGGCACGTGTCAACAGTGCGCCCGCGTCCTCGTACCGGCCGTCGCCGATAAGTGTGAACGCCCGGTCTGTGGCCTGCCGCCAGGAGGCGGAGGGCCGGTGCCGTCCCTTGCCGAAGATCCTCACGATTCCCGCCTGCCAGTTCCGTGCGGTGGGCTGGCCGTAGCTGTGTTTCGAGCCCCCGGACACCTTCTCCTTCGCATCCAACCACGTACGGCCTCCGAGGCGCTCATTACCCATGGGTTACCCAGCCACGGGCAGAGTCAGACTGCTCCTTGCCAGTACCCGGGCCAGTGATTCCACCACCTCCGGCGCGTACTTCCCGGCGGTGGCGAGCCGGAGTTCCTCCAGCGCCGTCAGCGGCCCGCCGGGCCCGCCTTCCCTGGACTTCTCCTCGTACGCGTTCACGGCCCGGACGATTCGCGCGGCCAGCGGCTGCTCGGCGTAGGGGTCGGCCTGCCGCTCCACGACCACGGCGACCGCCTCGTCGACCCCGGTATGCCGTACGACGGCGCCGCCGAGCAGCGCGATCCGCCGCTGTTCCGCGGCGGGCAGGTCGGCGGTGGCGCCCGCCGGCACCGGGTCGACGAGGCTCAGCTGGCCGATGTCGTGCATGAGCGCGGCGTACTCCAGCACGGCCAGCTCGGGCTCGGTCAGGCCCAGGTCCCGCCCCACCGCCTGGCCGAGCGCGGCGACGCGCCGGGCGTGCCCGCAGGGGGTGTAGCCGGCGACCTCGGTGGCCCGTGCGAGGGAGGCGATGGTCTGCCGGTACGTGGCCCGGACGGCGGCGTACCTCCGGAACGACATCTGGGCGAGCAGCAGCGGCACGGAGAAGACGGGCAGCGCCCACAGCCCGACGACGGCGACCGCGAGCGCCATCACGGCCCCGGTCGCGATGACGGCGGACCCGATGCCGCACACGGCCCGCAGCTCGTCCCGCAGCACCGGGCCGAAGGGCCAGCCGGTGCGGGAGTGGGCCAGGGCGGCGGCGAGCACCGCGTCGCACAGCGCGGTCAGGGACAGCAGCGCGAGCAGCAGCAGCGCGTAGGCGTGGCCGCCCCAGTCGTCGAACATCCCCCGGCTGTAGGGGGGCTGGAAGCACACAGCGACGAATCCGACGGTGAGCATGCGGCGCGCCAGGTGGTCGAGCGTGGGCCCCTGCCCGCGTGCGACATGCGGCACGCTGCCGAGCAGTGAGGCGGCCAGTACGACGGCGATTACCTGGGCCAGGCCGTGGTGCGTGGCCCGCCCGCCGGCCTCCCCGAGCAGGGCGTACGACAGGGCCGCCGCGGCCCCGAGCGGTGCCGGCTCCCGGATCCGCGCGCCGTTGCGCCGGGTGAGCTCCCCGACGGTGACGAGGACCCCGAAGGCGAGGGCGACGCGGCGTTCCTCGAGTCCGTTGTAGAGGGTGACGGCGAGGGAGCTCGTGGCGAGGAGGGCGGCACAGGCGTGGACGAGGGTGCGCAGGAGCGGCGCCCCGCACGCGCTCACCGGTGTGCTCCCGGCCGGCTGGAGACGGGTTCGCCGGGCGCGGGCACCCGGGGTGTGCGGGCGTCGTCGGCGGTCACCGCGGGGTGCCAGCCCGCCCGCCGTACGGCCTCGACCAGGGCCGCGACCATCACGGGGTCGAAGTGGCTGCCCGCGCACCGCTCCAGTTCCTCCAGGGCCACCGGGACGGGGCGGGCCCTGCTGTAGCTCCGGGTGGAGGTCATGGCGTCGAAGGCGTCGGCGACCGCCACGACCCGTGCGGACTCCGGGATCTGACGGCCCACCAGCCCGTAGGGGTACCCGCTGCCGTCCAGCCGTTCGTGGTGGTGCAGTACGGCGGCCCGGGCCTCCCCGAGGAAGCCGATGCCGCGCACCATCTCGTGCCCGTACTCGGGGTGCAGCTCGATCACGCGCCGTTCCTCGGGGGTCAGCGGCCCGTTCTTCCTGAGCAGCCGGGTGGGCACGCCCAGCTTGCCGACGTCGTGCAGGATCCCGGCGAAGCGGAGCACCTCGACGCGCTCGTCGTCCATGCCCAGCTCGCGCGCGATCATCATGGAGGCCTGCCCGACGCGCTCGCTGTGCCCGCGCGTGTACCCGTCCTTGATGTCGACGGCCTGGACCAGCGCCCGGATGGTCGCCTGGTGGGCGGCCCGTTCCCGGTGGTACTGCGCGAACGCCCACCACGAGACGCACATCGGCAGCAGCACGAGCAGCGCGGCCACGGGACCGTACGGGCTGCGCCACAGGACGGCCATCATCAGCCCGGCGAGCCCGTGCACGGCGATCGGCGCGAGCGAACGCGCCACCAGCCCCCGCCAGGCGCGCCGCACCGGCACCCGCTCGGCGGCGGCGAGGATCCCGCCGTCCAGCAGCGCGAGCACCAGGCAGAACGCCAGCACGGCGGCCCCGGCCGGCCCGAGCGCGTAGGGGACGTCGCCCGCCACGACCGCGTCCCGCCCGCCGAGCACCCAGTGCACCCGGGCCGCGGCCCACACCCCGAGGACGAGCTGGGCGGCCCGCCAGATCCGCCGCAGCGCCACAGGCCGCTGCCCGACGGGCGAGAGCAGCGCGGCGGGCACGGCGACCAGGGCGGCGGCGGGCGCCGGCAGCAGGAAGGCGCCGGCGAGCAGCACGGGGTAGAAGGTCCCGGCCGGGTGCGAGATGCCGACGAACCGGGACCGGGCGACGCGCTCGCACCCGGCGTACAGCGCGGCGAGCAGAGCGACCGCCCACCAGGGCGTACGGACGCCCGGCAGCGGGAGCAGACAGCACAGGGCGGCGACGGCGACACAGGCGACATAGACACGTGCCCGAGCCGATACCGCTTCCATGAGCCCCTCCCCGGCCATGTCCGTCAGGCCCGGAGCCTAGGACGGCGGTGGGGGGCTCCACGGGCAGATAGCCCGTGGATTAGCACGTTCGAGTGACGCGTTCGAGGGTGACTAGAGGATGACTACCCCTGGAGAGGCGGGGTAGTTGAAAAGCGCAGGAGTGTCAGGACTCCTGGGGCGAGGCAGGCGAGGCCGTGACGTCCTGGTCGGGAACCGCCTGGCCGGAACGGATCAGGTCGATCCGCCCCATGACCTTGGCCCGCAGGTCGCCCGGCACGTCGTCATGCCCGCAGCAGCGCTTGACCAGCTTCTTCACGGCCTGCTCGAGCCCGTACTTCTCGAGGCAGGGCGAGCATTCCTCGAAGTGGTGCTCGAACTTCACGCAGTCCGAGTCCGGCATCTCACGGTCGAGGAACTCGTAGAGATGATCGAGGATTTCGCTGCAATCCGTCTCGTGCGGCTCTCCGCAGCTCATGACCCCGAGCCTTTCGCTTCGTTCGACTCTCCGGCGCCGGCCGGAACCATCCCGCGGTCACGGGCGTAGTCCTCCAGCATGCCGCGCAGCTGACGGCGGCCCCGGTGCAGCCGGGACATCACCGTACCGATGGGTGTCCCCATGATGTCGGCGATCTCCTTGTAGGCAAACCCCTCGACGTCCGCGAGATACACGGCGATACGGAACTCCTCGGGGATCGCCTGGAGCGCTTCCTTCACGTCCGAGTCGGGCAGGTGGTCGAGCGCCTGCGACTCGGCGGAGCGCAGACCGGTCGACATGTGCGACTCGGCGCGGGCGAGCTGCCAGTCCTCGATCTCCTCGGCCGCGGAGCGCTGAGGTTCGCGCTGCTTCTTGCGGTACGAGTTGATGAAGGTGTTGGTGAGGATCCGGTACAGCCACGCCTTGAGGTTGGTGCCCTCACGGAACTGGTGGAAGGACGCGTACGCCTTGGCGTACGTCTCCTGCACCAGGTCCTCGGCGTCGGCCGGGTTGCGCGTCATGCGCAGCGCGGCCGAGTACATCTGGTCGAGGAACTCGAGCGCGTCCCGCTCGAAGCGCGCGCTGCGCTCCGCGGCCGTCTCCGCGCCCGTGCCGCCCTGGCCCTCGGGCTGCTCCGCCTGGCCGTGTTCGGTCCCTGCGTCGGTCCCAGTGACCGGACCCACCTCCTCGAGTGTTCTCGTGAGACCGAGACCGGTCTCACCCGAATCGGAGGATAGACGACGATCCGGTCCGCCCGCCGCCCGAACAGGGGCGGTCCTGGCCGCGTGCAGCACCGTCCACTCCAGGTCGGCACGGCTGCTGCGGCTCGGGCAGATGGTCGAACCCATGCGGCGGACTTCCTCTCCTACGGCGTCTGCGCTGGTCTCCAGCACGTACGTCCCGCACAACAGTGCCCGCCGCCCCGGCATTCCCGGAGCTTCACCCGAGTGACCCGGTCCACTCCACGACCGCGTCCGTGATGAGCGCCACGGCCTCCTCCTGCGAGATCTCCGCACGCTTGGGGACCGCGAAGCCGTGATCGCCGTACGGCACCTCGACGAGTTCGTACGAACCCGCGGGGAACTCCTCCGGCTTCCCGAACGGGTCGTTCCCGCCCTGGACGACCAGGGTGGGCACCCCGGAACCGAGCAGTTCGTCCGCCCGGGACTTCTCCGGCTTGCCCGGCGGGTGGAGGGGGAAGCTCAGGGCGAGGACCGCGTGGGCGCCCAGTTCGGCGGCGGTACGGCAGGCGACCCGGGCCCCGGCGCTGCGGCCGCCGGACACGACGGGCAGTCCCGGCCCGGCCAGCGCGGGCCAGATGCCGCGCCAGCCGACGTCCAGGGTCTTGGGCGCGGGCGCCAGCTTCTTCCCGGCCACCCGCCAGGGCTGCTCCACACGGGCCACGCTCACCCCGTGGGCGGGGAGAACGGCGGCCAGTGCCGTCAGATCGCGGGCCTCGATACCGCCGCCGGCGCCATGGCTGACGGCGAGCACCAGCCGCGCCTTCTTCGCCCGGTGCCAGGTGATGCGGGCGGGGCCCGCGTCGGTCTCGATGATCTCGGTCGTGTCGGAACTCACGTCAGAAGAGTGTGCCCTCTTCGGGCCCTTCCAGCTCCTTCAGCAGCTCCGGCCCGTTGTTGCGGACGTTGCTGACGGCCGTGGTGACGGGATAGGCGCGCATCAGCCCGGGGGGCGGCGGGGCGAGCAGCTCGCGCAGGTCGTCGGCGTCCGTGCGGGACGGGTCGAGCCAGGCGTCCCAGCGGTCGGGCGTGAGCATCAGCGGCATCCGGGGGTGGATCTCGGCCAGGGCCCGGGGACCGTCCGCCGGGGACACCGCCAGCGGGCTCGTCTCGGCCTCGGTGGTGATGACGGAGCACGTCACCCACCAGGACTGCGGGTGGTCGTCCGGCAGCGTCCCGTCCCGCCAGAACTCGTACAGCCCGGCCATGGCGAAGACCGACCCGTCCGCCGGTGTCACGAAGTACGGCTGCTTGCGGGGGCGCTTCTTCTTCCCCTCGACCTCCAGCTCGCGCTCCTGCGTGCCGGTGACCCACTCGTAGTAGCCGTCGGCGGGCAGGACACAGCGCCGGGAGGTGAAGGCGCGACGGAAGGACGGCTTCTCGTGGACGGTCTCCGCGCGGGCGTTGATCATCCGGGCGCCGCCCTCGGGGGTCTTCGACCAGGACGGGACGAGCCCCCACTTCAGCTTGCGCAGCTGCCGAACCGGCCGCGGGTCGTCCACGTCTTTGAGAGGACGGTCGAGGACGGCGTAGACCTCTTTGGTGGGCGCCACGTTGTAGTCGGGCTCGAGGGTCTCCTCGGGCTCCCACTTCTCGATCTCAAAGATTCCTGCGAGATCCTCTGGCCTGCGACTCGCTGAATACCGTCCGCACATACGTGCCACACTGCCAGATTCCATCCGACCACAGGGAGCCAACGCCTTACATGGACAGCACCGCTACCGCCTCGCTCGCCTCCCTCTGGGACGAGGTCTCCGGCACGCAGCCCGACCCCGACCTGTGGGTGGTGCTCGCGACCGCGGCCGTCGCGCTCGCCGTGGTGATCCCGCACGGCCTGTGGCGCATCTCCCGCAACGCCATCACCATCGCCCACGAGGGCGGTCACGGGCTCGTGGCCCTGCTCACCGGCCGCACCCTCACCGGCATACGGCTGCACTCGGACACCAGCGGCCTGACCGTCAGCCGCGGCAAGCCGCACGGCATCGGCATGATCCTCACGGCCGCCGCCGGCTACACCGCCCCTCCCCTGCTGGGCCTGGGCGGAGCGGCCCTGCTGGGCGCCGGCCGCATCACGCTCCTGCTGTGGCTGGCCACCGCCCTGCTCCTGATCATGCTCGTGATGATCCGCAACGCGTACGGTGCCCTGACCATGATCGTCACCGGCGGCCTGTTCGTCCTGGTGTCCTGGCTGGCCGGCCCTCAGGTACAGGCGGCGTTCGCCTATGTGGTGGTGTGGTTCCTGTTGCTGGGCGGGGTGCGCCCGGCGTTCGAACTCCAGGCGAAGCGGTCGCGGGGTGGCGCGGGTGATTCGGACGCGGACCAGCTGTCGCGACTGACGCACGTACCGGCGGCATTGTGGTTCTTCCTGTTCCACGCGGTGTCGCTGTGCTCTTTGATAGGCGGAGGGCGCTGGCTGCTCGGACTATGACGTGCCCCGAAGGGGCGCTGTCATAGGGGCGCGGGACTGTGTCGATGTGCGGCTCCGCCGCGTGGGCGCGAACAGCCCCAACGGCGCCGCACCCGAACGACGGCCTACTTATAAAGTGGGGGCCATGGCCCCGAACACCGCAGAAGCCGCCCTCTGGCCCGCCCCGCACGCGAGCGGAGCCGTCGACGCGACGGTCCACGTGCCCGGGTCCAAGTCGGTCACCAACCGCGCCCTCGTCCTCGCCTCCCTCGCCTCCGAGCCCGGCTGGCTGCGCCGCCCCCTGCGCTCCCGCGACACCCTGCTGATGGCCGGCGCCCTGCGCGCGATGGGCATCGAGATCGAGGAGGGCGTGGGCCCGGACGGGACGGGCGAGGCCTGGCGCGTGCTCCCCACGGGCCTGCGCGGACCGGCCACGGTCGACGTCGGCAACGCCGGCACGGTGATGCGGTTCCTGCCGCCGGTGGCCACGCTCGCCGACGGTGACGTCCGGTTCGACGGCGACCCTCGCTCGTACGAGCGTCCCCTGAACGGAGTCATCGACGCGCTGCGTCAGCTCGGCGCCCGGATCGACGACGACGGCCGCGGCGCGCTGCCGATGACCGTGCACGGCAGCGGCGCCCTGGAGGGCGGCCAGGTCGCTATCGACGCGTCCTCCTCGTCGCAGTTCGTGAGCGCGCTGCTGCTGTCCGGGCCGCGCTTCAACCAGGGCGTCGAGGTCCGCCACACCGGCAGCACGCTGCCCTCCATGCCGCACATCCGCATGACCGTCGACATGCTGCGCGCGGTCGGCGCCCAGGTGGACACGCCCGAGTCGGGCGGCGAGCCGAACGTGTGGCGGGTCACGCCGGGCGCCCTGCTCGGCCGGGATCTGGTCATCGAGCCGGACCTGTCCAACGCGCAGCCGTTCCTGGCGGCGGCGCTGGTGACCGGTGGCAAGGTCGTCGTCCCGGCCTGGCCGGCCCGCACCACTCAGCCCGGTGACCGGCTGCGCGAGATCTTCACCGAGATGGGCGGCTCCTGCGAACTGACCGAGTACGGCCTGGCCTTCACCGGCTCCGGCTCGATCCACGGCATCGATGTCGACCTGAGCGAGGTCGGCGAGCTGACGCCGGGCATCGCGGCGGTCGCGGCCCTCGCCGACTCCCCCTCGACCCTGCGCGGCGTGGCCCATCTGCGGCTGCACGAGACGGACCGGCTGGCCGCGCTGACGAAGGAGATCAACGAGCTCGGCGGCGATGTGACGGAGACCGCCGACGGCCTGCACATCCGCCCGCGCCGGCTGCACGGCGGGATCTTCCACACGTACGACGACCACCGCATGGCCACGGCCGGCGCGATCATCGGCCTCGCGGTCGAGGGAGTGCAGATCGAGAACGTGGCGACGACGGCCAAGACCCTGCCCGACTTCCCCGATCTGTGGACCGGGATGCTCGGGGCGTAGGACGCAGGGATCACGTCATGCGCCGCTACGGCAAGCACACCGACGAGGACGACATCCGCACCCGTCCCGGCCGCCGGAACACCCGGCCCCGGACGAACATCAGGCCCAAGCACGAGGACGCCGCCGAGGGCCTCGTCCTCACCGTCGACCGGGGCCGGCTCACCTGCCTCGTCGACGACCATGTGGTGATGGCGATGAAGGCCCGCGAGCTGGGCCGCAAGGCCGCCGTGGTCGGCGACCGCGTGGCCCTCGTGGGCGACCTGTCCGGTAAGAAGGACACCCTCGCCCGGATCGTCCGCATCGCGGAGCGCACGTCGGTGCTGCGCCGTACGGCGGACGACGACGATCCGTTCGAGCGCGTGGTCGTCGCCAACGCGGACCAGCTGGCCATCGTCACCGCCCTGGCCGACCCGGAGCCCCGCCCCCGCCTGATCGACCGCTGCCTGGTCGCGGCCTACGACGGTGGCCTGGAGCCGCTGCTGGTGCTGACCAAGTCGGACCTCGCCCCGCCCGACAAGCTGCTGGAGCTGTACGGCGACCTCGACATCCCCTACGTCGTCACGAGCCGCGCGGAACTGGACAGCGGTGTCGCCGTCGCCCGGGTGCGCGAGCAGCTCGACGGCAAGATCACCGCGTTCGTCGGGCACTCCGGGGTCGGCAAGACGACCCTGGTCAACGCCCTGGTGCCTCAGGAGCGGCGGCGTACGACCGGGCATGTGAACGCGGTGACGGGACGCGGCCGGCACACCACCACCTCGGCGCTGGCGCTGCCGCTGTCGGACAACGACGGCTGGGTGATCGACACCCCGGGCCTGCGGTCCTTCGGGCTGCACCACGTGGACCCGTCCCGGGTCATCCACGCCTTCCCCGACCTGGAGCCGGGCACCGAGGGCTGCCCGCGCGCGTGCAGCCACGACGAGCAGGACTGCGCCCTGGACGCGTGGGTGGCCGAGGGCCACGCGGACCCGGCGCGGCTGTACTCGCTGCGGCGGCTGCTGGCCACGCGGGAGCGGAAGGAAGGCGACTGACCTCAGCGTTGTTTGTCATGCTGTGCGGACGGTAAGTGCATACTCGCACGAAGCGGGCGGCAAGCGGTCACTGAACGTGGGATACGGGAGGAACGGCTCATGGCGTGGCTGCTGGTCATCGTGGCCGGGTTGCTGGAGACCGGCTTCGCCGTGTGTCTGAAGCTGTCGCACGGCTTCACACGACTCTGGCCGACGGTCGCGTTCTGCGTCTTCGCCCTCGGCAGCTTCGGGCTGCTGACCCTGGCGCTGAGGAGACTCGACGTGGGTCCCGCGTACGCGGTGTGGACCGGCATCGGGGCGGCGGGGACGGCGATCTACGGCATGGTGTTCCTGGGCGACCTGGTGTCCACGCTGAAGCTGGTGTCGATCAGTCTCGTCATCGTCGGCGTGATCGGGCTGCAGTTGTCGGGCTCGGCGCACTGACGCCGTGTCACCCGGGCTGTCGGTGCAGGGCGCTGCGGACCAGGTCGGTGACGCCGCCCTCGCCGGGTGGCGCGGCCACGCAGGACAGGGCGAGCCGGACGGCGAGTTCGCAGGAGCGGGCCAGGTCGGCTGAGTCCGACTGGGGTGCGCCGGGCCCGGACAGGACGGTGACGGCTCGGTCGCGGATGAGGGTGACGAGGTCGCCGGGTGAGGGCAGCGGGCCGTCGGCGCGGCGCTGGGCCGGTACGGCGGAGGTGGAGGGCACGGCCGAGAGGGTCGGCGAGGGCAGCCGTTCGCTCCAGCAGCCGGTGAGCATGGCGCGGACCAGGGCGTTCTCGCGGGCCGCCGACGTGGTCCACTCGGCGGTGGCGGTGAGCCGGTCGCGGAGGTCGCTGTGCCCGGCGAGCGCGCGGTCCACACCGGCGAGATACCCGTCGGCCTCTCTCCTCACGAGCGCCCGGGCGAGACCGTCCTTGCTGCCGAACTCGTTGTACAGCGTCTGCCGGGACACTCCGGCCGCCAGGGCCACGTCCACCATCCGCACGGCGGACCACGACCGGCGCGCCAGCGCCGCGTAGGCGGCGTCCAACAGAGATTCCCGCGCTGCAGGCATCGTTGCCTCCCCTTGGGGCCAGCGGCTCTGCGCCCAGATTTGACGGGCGTGCCACCACTGTCAAGGGTTCACGAGGGCATGCGGGGGGCGCCTTTGAGCCGACCTGCGCGGGTACCTCAGGCTGTCGAGCCGGGACCGCCTCCCTGCGCGTCAGGCGACCACAACGCCCCCACACCCCGGCACAAACCCCCTGTAGCCCCACCCCTACCTCGGCAGATAGGTTCGTTACATGCCCGACTACCTCGACGATCTGCGTCTCGCCCACGTCCTCGCCGACGCCGCCGACGCCGCGACGACGGACCGGTTCAAGGCCCTCGACCTCAAGGTCGAGACCAAACCGGACATGACGCCGGTGAGCGAAGCGGACAAGGCCGCGGAGGAACTCATCCGCGGTCAACTTCAGCGCGCCCGCCCGAGGGACGCGATCCTCGGCGAGGAGTACGGCGTCGAGGGCACCGGCCCCCGCCGCTGGGTCATCGACCCGATCGACGGCACCAAGAACTACGTACGCGGCGTCCCCGTCTGGGCCACCCTCATCTCACTGATGGAGGCCGGCGAGGGCGGTTTCCAGCCCGTGGTCGGCGTCGTCTCCGCCCCGGCCCTCGGCCGCCGCTGGTGGGCCGCGAAGGGCCACGGCGCCTTCACCGGCCGCAGCCTCACCAAGGCCTCCCGGCTGAACGTCTCCCGCGTCAACAAGCTCGCCGACGCCTCCTTCGCGTACTCGTCGCTCAGCGGCTGGGAGGCGCAGGGCCGTCTGGACGGCTTCCTGGACCTCACCCGAGAGGTGTGGCGCACGCGCGCGTACGGCGACTTCTGGCCGTACATGATGGTCGCCGAAGGCTCCATCGACATGTGCGCCGAGCCGGAGCTGTCGCTGTGGGACATGGCCGCCCCCGCGATCATCGTCACCGAGGCCGGCGGCACCTTCACCGGACTCGACGCCCGCCCGGGCCCGCACAGCGGCGACGCCGCCGCGTCGAACGGTCTGCTGCACGACGAGTTGCTCGGGTATCTCAACCAGCGCTACTGAGTACGCCCGCTGACACCGAGCGCGCCCCGCTGTTACCGAGCGCCCCCTTGTTGACCCTCCCTTTACCTGCCACCCTGAGAGTCCCCCCAACTTGTGAATTTGTGAAACGCTGAACAAACGGAGGGGGCACTCCCAGGAGGTGGCTCGATCCATGCTCGTCCGTGACGCCATGAGCACCGTCGTCCTCACCATCGGCCCGACCCACACCCTTCGACAGGCCGCCACGCTGATGTCCGCGCGGCGGGTCGGGGCGGCCGTGGTCCACGACCCCGACGCCGGCGGCATCGGCATCCTCACCGAACGCGACATCCTCAACTCCGTGGGCAAGGGCCAGGACCCGGACACGGAACGCGCCCACGCCCACACCACCACAGACGTCGTGTTCGCGGCTCCGGCCTGGACGCTTGAGGAGGCGGCACGAGCCATGACGCACGGCGGCTTCCGCCATCTCATCGTGCTGGACGACGACGAACCCGCCGGCATCGTCTCGGTCCGCGACATCATCCGCTGCTGGGTACCGGCCCGTCAGCAGGTACCCGCCTGACAGCACGACCGGGCCGGCGCCCCTCCAGAGGGCCCGGCCCGGGCACCACCCCGCCCCGCCTCACCCCATCGCGACATAGACAGCGTCTAAAACAGGTGACATTCTAAACTCACACCTGTTCGGGACCTGGTCCGTTTTGCTGTTAGGCTGGTGGCCATGAGTGACCTTCTGGAACGGCTGCGCGGACGCGGATGGCGGATGACCGCGCAGCGGCGTGTCGTGGCCGAGGTCCTCGACGGCGAACACGTCCATCTGACGGCCGACGAGGTCCACGCCCGGGCCGTCGCCAAGCTGCCCGAGATCTCCCGGGCGACCGTCTACAACACGCTCGGTGAGCTCGTGACCCTCGGCGAGGTGCTGGAGGTCTCCACCGACCAGCGCGCCAAGCGGTACGACCCGAACGCGCACCAGCCGCACCACCACCTGGTCTGCGCCCGGTGCGGCGCGATCCGGGACGTCCACCCGATCGGCAACCCGCTGGCGGACCTCCCCGACTCGGAGCGCTTCGGCTTCACCGTCTCGGACGTCGAGGTGACGTACCGCGGCGTCTGCCCGAACTGCGCGGCCGCCTAGCCCCTCCCCTTCCCGACAGCCCCGGCATCGACGGATGCCGGGGCTCGTCCGTGTCTGCGCACTTCCCGTACCTGACGAGTCGTCATATGGTCAACGGCACCCACCAGTCCGTTCCGCACTCCGCGAGGAGACCGAAGTGGGAGAGCCGTATCCAAAACTCACCGCCCATGACCTGACACGCACCTTCGGCCGAGGCCCCCGCGCGGTCGACGCCCTCGGCCCCCTCGACCTGACCGTCGCTCCCGGCGAGTTCGTCTGCCTCGTAGGCCCCTCCGGCTGCGGCAAATCCACCTTGCTGCGCATCGCCGCCGGCCTGCTCCGGCCCAGTACCGGCACGCTGGAGATCCGCACCTCCAGCGCCCGCCCGGCGGCCATGATCTTCCAGGACTACGGCATCTACGACTGGAAGACCGTCCAGGCCAACGTCCGTTTCGGCCTCGACGTGGGGCGCGTTCCGCGCCGGGAGGCGAACGCCCGCGCCGCCGAGTGGCTGGCCCGCCTGGGCCTCGCCGACTTCGCGCAGGCCTATCCGGCGACCCTCTCGGGCGGTATGCGCCAGCGGGTCGCCATCGCCCGCGCGCTCGCCGTCGAGCCCGAACTGCTGCTGATGGACGAACCGTTCGCCGCCCTGGACGCACAGCTCCGCACGATCCTCCAGGACGAACTGCTGGAGATCACCCAGGCGCTGCGCACGACGACCCTCTTCATCACCCACAGCCTGGAGGAGGCGATCGTCCTCGGCGACCGTGTGTTCGTGATGTCCGCGCGCCCGGGCCGGATCATCGCCGAACACCGCCCGCCCTTCCCGCGCCCGCGCACCGGCGACGTCCGCGCCGCGCCCGAGTTCACGGCGCTGAAGAGCGAGCTGTGGGACCTGCTGCGGAAGGAGGCGGTGCCGGCATGACCACCGTCGCCCCCGGGACACGAGGCCCGGCCCTGGTCCGCCGCCCGGGCCCGCACGAGTTGCACCCCGCACGCACCCATCGCCGCCGCCGCGCCCTGGAACTGTCCCTCGCGGCGGCCGTCCCCCTCCTCCTGGTGCTGCTCTGGCAGCTGGCGGCCGTCCGGGGCTGGATCGACGAGCGCGTCTACCCGGCACCGTCCACGATCCTCGCCGACGGCTGGGACCGGGCCGCTGCCGGTGACCTGTGGCCGGACGTGTGGGCGACCCTCAAGCGCGTCCTGGCCGGCTACGCCGTGGGCACGGCGGCCGGTTACCTGCTGGGCCTGCTGATGGGTTCGCTGCCGCTGGTACGGGCCGCCCTGGAACCGCTCCTGGACGCCCTGTACGTCGTACCGAAGCTGGCCCTGCTGCCCGTCTTCCTCAACATGTTCGGCCTGGGCGAGGGCCCTCAGGTGGCCCTGGTGGCGGCCACGGTCTTCTTCTTCGTCTGGATCTCCACGATGTCCGCGGTCATGGCCGTCCCCGACGGCCACCGCGACGCCGGCCGGGTCTTCGGTGCCTCCCCTTGGCAGATGTTCCGCCACGTCCTGCTGCCGGCCTCCTTGCCCGCCGTCCTGGTCGGCGCGCGGATCGCGGCGGGCGTGGCGGTCCTGGTGATCGTCGCCTCCGAGCAGATCGCCGCGACCGACGGCCTGGGTCATCTGATCTTCGACTCCCGCGCCCTCTTCCAGAACGACGTGATGTTCGTCGGCATCGTCTGCGTCGCCGTCCTGGGCGTGCTCTTCTCCGAACTGGTCCGGTTCGCCGGCCGGTTGCTCACTCCGTGGGCACCGCGCGACCGGGGACGGGGGCAGGCATGAGGGCACATAGGTACGGCCTCGCCCTGCTCGCGGGCGCGCTGCTGGCCTCGGCGGCCTGCTCGTCGCCGTCCTCCGGACCGTCGCAGCCGAAGGCCGACACGGCGACGCGCACGATCCGCCCGGTCAAGGGCTGCGGCGCCGCGTCCTGGACGGACCCCGCCGACCGCGCCCCCGACCGCACCCCGGCCCGCTGCCGCCCGGGCTCCCCGGCCCCGCGACCCCTCACCGAGCCCCGGAAGCTGACGATCGCCACGGGCACGCTGAGCGCGGAGTACGTGGCACCCTTGCGGGTCGCCCTCGACAAAGGCGAGTTCGACAAGGAGGGCCTGGACGTCACGCTGAGGGTGCTGCCGACACCCGAGGCCCTCCCGCTGCTGGCCAAGGGCGAGATCGACGCGCTCTGGGCGGCCCCGGAAGCGGCGGTCATGAACGGCATCCGCGGCGGCTTCGTCATCCGCTGGGTCGCGGGGAACTTCTCCCCCGGCCCGAAGTCCAAGAGCGGCCTGTGGGTCCGGCTGAACGACGGTGAGACGCCGGCCGCCGTCCGAATGGCCGACCGCACACTCGGCACGATGATCGGCAAGGGCTCGGTGATCGCCTACCCCATGGAGCAGGCCCTGGAGCAGCACGGCGGCGGCCTCGACCGGATCCGCTACCAGCAGCTGGGGTCGGCCGACGTCCTCACGGCCCTACAGAACGGCGGCGTCGACTCCGCGTGGCTGCTGGACCCGGTGTGGCGCCGGGTCGACGGCGAGCGGGGCTACGCCTTCCTGGGCGGCCAGCCGCCCGGCGAGCCCCTGGGCGGCATGCTCTACGGCCCGAGCCTGCTGGACGACGACGTGGACGCGGGGGTGGCCCTGCTGCGGGCGTACATCCGCACGGTCAACACGTACTTCGCCGCCGACTACAAACAGAACGAGAGATACGTCACCTATCTGGCGGATCTCCTGAAGACGGACGCGGCGATCCTCCGCTCCACACCGTCCCTCCGCATGGACTGGGAGATCCGCAGCGGCACGACGGCCCGCCTCCAGGCGGCCTACCGGGCACAGGGCGTGGCGAAGGACGACGCGGTCCCCGAGTCCCGGACGGTGAACCGTTCCCTCTACGAGGAAGCGGTGGGACATCGCCCCCGCCCCTGAACACACATGCCCCTCAACACACACCGAGGGCCGGAACCCTTTCGGATTCCGGCCCTCGGCCTTCAGTAGCGGGGACAGGATTTGAACCTGCGACCTCTGGGTTATGAGCCCAGCGAGCTACCGAGCTGCTCCACCCCGCGTCGGTGAATGCAACGTTACGTGAACGCGGAGGCCGGATGCAAATCGCTTACGCAGCGGCACCTCGCAGCCCGGCCCAGCTCTACGCCGACAGCTCCTGCCGCAACGCGTCCCGCAACCGAGCCGCCCGCTCCGCCACGGACGCCGGCCCGAGAGACACCGCACGGTCGGCCCACCGCTGCCCCTCCGCCAGCTCCCCCCGACGCGCGTAGACCAGGGCCAGCCGCAACGCCGCCCGCCCATGCCCCGCATCGGCCGCCCGCGTCCACCACACGGCCGCCTCGGGCTCACTGCCCTCCCTGGCCAGCAGCAGCCCCAGATTGAACGCGCCGTTGCGGGACCCGGCCTCGGCCGCCTCCCGGTACCACCGGGCCGCCTCGACGAGGTCCCCCCGGGCCGCGGCGTGCATGCCGACCCGCACCTGCGCCCGCCGGTGGCCCTGTGAGGCCGCCCGCTCGTACCACTCCTCGCACTCGCTCCGCCGGTGCACCGGCTCCCCGAGCTCGTGCGCGGGCTCCGGCGGCCGGCGCGCGTCGAGCACGGTCGCCAGCCGGTACGCGGCCTCGGCGCTCCCGCCCCCGGCCGCGCACCGCAGGTGCCGCTCGGCCTCCTGGTCGTCGCCGTCCCGCAGCCGCGCCATGCCGACCTGCAGCGCAGCCTCCGTGTGCCCGGCGGCTGCGGCCCGCTCGTACCAGCGCAGCGCGGCCTGCTCCTCACCCCGTCCGGCGTGGAGGATGCCCAGGTTGAAGGCGGCGTCCACGCTCCCGGCCTCCGCGGCCTTGGAGAACCACGGCTCCGCGCCCGTCTCGTCCCCGGCCCGCAGCAGCAGGATCGCCAGCGCGTTCGCGGCTTCCTGGTGCCCGGCGTAGGCCGCGCGCCGGTACCACTGCTCGGCGTGCGGGGTGCGCCCCTGCTCGGCGCAGAGCAGCCCGAGGTTGTACGCGCCGTTCACGTCGCCGGCGTCCATCGCGGCGCGGTACCACCGCTCGGCGGTCTGGGTCTCGCCCCGCTCGGCGTGCAGCGCGCCCAGCGCGTTCGCCGCGTTGCCGTCGCCGTCCTGAGCGGCCCGCAGCCACCACACGGCGGCGTTCTCGGTGTCGCCCGCGTCACGCAGCAGGAATCCGAGCGCGCAGGCGGCCCGCGCCTCGCCGTCCTTGGCGGACGTCAGGTACCAGCGGCCTGCCTCCTTGAGCCGGCCGCGCTTCTCCAGGATCGTCCCGAGGTGCAGCGCGGCCCTCCGGTGTCCGCGCGCGGCGGCCTGCCGGTACCACTGCTCGGCCTCGTCCGGCACGGGTGCGCCGTCGTCGTCGGCCTCCCGCGCCGCCTTGCGGTCCAGCGCCCGCGCCAGCCGGTACGCCGCCTCCCGGTGCCCGCGCTCGGCCGCGGCCCGCATCCAGTGCTCGGCCGCGGCGTCGCCGCGGTGCTCCAGCAGGTCGGCGAGGGCGTACGCGCCCAGGGTGTGACCCTGTTCCGCGGACTGGCGCAGCCAGTACTCGGCGGCGGGTTCGTCGCCCCGCTCGCGGTGGTGCCGGCCGAGGGCGTGCGCGGCGGCCGTGGACCCGGCGACGGCGGCGATCCGCCACCATCCGGCGGCCTCGTCGGCGTATCCCCGCTGGTGGAGAAGGACTCCCAGGTTGTTGGCGGCGGCCCGGTCGCCCGCGGCGGTGGCGGCACGCAGATGAGGTTCGGCACCGTCGAGATCGCCACGGCGCAGCAGCATGGCCCCGAGGACACTCATCGCCTCGACGTCGCCGGCCTCCGCGGCGAGCCGCTGACGCAGCTCCTCGGCTGCCTCATCGGCGATTTCCCCGGTCTCGTCCGGGGTGTCGGTGTCCTCCCGGCTGGAAGGCTGCACAAAACGCCCTGTCTCGAACAGAGTTGCCTTGTCCCCCATAACGTCCATCGTCGCACCACCTGCAACCTGGGTACACCTGGTATACCGCAGCCATTGAGGTCACTACAGCGTTTTGTCGACATGCCCACAGAGAGACAAGTCAAACACAGATTTCCCAACTCCCCCCGGCGGCACGGCCGCAGTCCGCACCAGCACATGCGTTCACACATCACAAAGGCCCGGATTCCTTTGTGGAATCCGGGCCTTCGGTGTCGCTCCGTCACTCGGACTTCGCGATTTCAGTAGCGGGGACAGGATTTGAACCTGCGACCTCTGGGTTATGAGCCCAGCGAGCTACCGAGCTGCTCCACCCCGCGCCGTTGTGTTCACAACCGTATCACGGCGCGGGTGGAGCGTTTGACCAGGCCGGAGGCCTAGCTGCTCGGCTTGGGACTCGGACTGCCGCTCGGGCTCCCGCTCGGACTGGCGCTGGGCTTGCTCTCGCCGCCCCCGGCACCGCCGGCCTTGTCCGCCGCCGCCTGGGCCTCCTCGGCGCGCTGCAGGGCGTCCTCCAGGTCCTTCTGCGCCCGGCCGTACGCCTCCCAGTCGTTCTCCTTCAGGGCGTCCTGGCCCTCCGTGAACGCCTTCTGGGCGTCTTCCAGGGCCTGCTTGACCGTCGGGTCCTCGGACGTCGGCGGTGGCGTCGTATCGCCGTCGGTCGGTGGCTCAGGCGTCGCACCCTCCGCTCCGAAGACCTTGTTGAGGGCCTCCCCGAGCGTGTTCTCGAAGGCCGTCTGGCCTCCGTAGGTGACCAGCACCTTGCGCAGCAGCGGGTACTTCAGTCCACCACCGCGTACGTAGACCGGCTCCACGTACAGCAGTCCTCCGTCGAGCGGCACCGTCAGCAGGTTGCCGTACTCGACCTCGGAGTCACCGCCTCTCAGGAGCCTGATGGACTCGGCGATGTCCTCTTGGGAGTTGAACTGGCTCTGGACCTGCTTGGGTCCGTTGACCGTGGTGTTGGTCGGCAGTTTCAGGATTCTGATCTTGCCGTAGTCGCTGGTGCCCGCCTCGGCGTCGACGGCCATGAACGCGCTGAGGTTGTCCCGGCCGTTGGGCGTGAAGGTCGTCGTCAGCGAGAACGCCTGCGCCTGCTGGTCGGGCATCTTCATGCTCAGGTAGTACGGCGGCACCGCGCTGCCCGACCGGTTCGTCGGGTCGTCCGGCACCTGCCACACCTCGCTGCCGCTGAGGAACGTGGTCGCGTCCTTCACGTGGTAGCGCGTGAGCAGCTCCCGCTGGACCTTGAACAGGTCCTGGGGATAGCGCAGATGGTCCATCAACGGCTTGGAGATCTCACTCTTGGGCTTCACCGTGTCCGGGAAGGCCTTCATCCAGGTCTTCAGGACCGGGTCCTTGGTGTCCCACTGGAAGAGCTTGACCTCGCCGGTGTACGCGTCGACGGTCGCCTTCACCGAGTTGCGGATGTAGTTGACCTGGTTCTGCTGGGCCACCACCGCGCGGTTGTCGTTGGTGGCGGTCAGCGAGTCGGCCGTGGTGTCACCGAGGGTCGTACGCGAGGAGTACGGGTATCCGTTCGTCGTCGTGTACGCGTCGACGATCCACTGGATACGGCCGTCCACGACCGCCGGGTAGGCGTCTCCGTCGATGGTCAGCCAGGGGGCGACCGCCTCGACGCGCTCCTTGGGCGTGCGGTTGTACAGGACCCGCGAACCCTCGCCGATGGCGCCGGAGTAGAGGATCTGCGGTTCGCCGAACGCCACCGCGTACGCGGCCCGGTTGACCGGGTTGGAGAGGTTGACCCCGCTGTCGCCCTTGTAGCTGGTGGTCTTCTCGCCGTTGTCGTCGGAGTAGTCGATCTCCTTCTGGGGACCGCCGACGATCGAGTACGTGGTGGTCTTCTCGCCGTAGTAGACCCGCTGCTCGTACGTCCCGAGGTCGCCCTCGGAGGGCAGGTCGGACTCCGTGAACACCGGCCGGCCCTGGGCGTCCGCGCTGGTGCCCTCGGCGGCGACCGCTCCGTACCCGTGGGTGTAGCGGAAGTGGTTGTTGATCCAGTTCTTCTTGGGGATGCCCGCGAGGTTCAGCTCACGCAGGCCGATGACCGTGTCCTGGTCCTTGCCGTCCTTGGAGTAACGGTCAACGTCCAGATTGTTCGGGAACGCGTAGTAGTTCCTGATCTGCTGGAGCTGCTGGAACGTCGGCGAGACGACATTCGGGTCCATGATCCGGATGCTCGCCGTGGAGTCGACGTCGTCGCGGAGCTTGGTCTTGTCCTCGGTCTTGCTGGTACCCGTGTAGTCGGTGACCTTGGTGCCGTCGATGCCGTAGGCCTTGCGCGTCGCCTCGAGGTTCTTCTCGACGTACGGCGCTTCCTTGGCCTGCTCGTTCGGCTGGACCTGGAACTTCTGCACGATCGCCGGGTAGAGGCCGCCGATGAGGATCGCGGAGAGCACCATCAGGCCGAAGCCGATCACGGGCAGCTGCCAGGTGCGCCGCCACAGGGTGGCGAAGAACAGCAGCGCGCAGATGACCGCGATGCAGAACAGGATCGTCTTGGCCGGCAGATAGGCGTTGGCGTCGACGTACCTCAGGCCCGTCCAGTTGTCGGTCGCCCTGAAGTCGCTGGACTTGACCGCGAGTCCGTACCGGTCGAGCCAGTACGCGACCGCCTTCAGGGCCACGAAGACGCCGATGAGCACCGACAGGTGCCCGGTGGCCGCCGCCGTGGCGCGCGCGCCGGGGCTGGTGACGCGCAGCCCGCCGTACAGGTAGTGCGTGAGCGCGGCGGCGATCACGGACAGGATCGCGGCGGCGAAGCCGAAGCCGAGCAGGAACCGGTACCAGGGCAGGTCGAAGGCGTAGAACGAGACGTCCAGCTTGAACTGCGGGTCCTTCTCGCCGAACGGAACGCCGTTGACCCACATCAGCCAGGTCCGCCACTGGCCGGACGCGGAGGCGCCCGCGATCAGGCCCACCAGCGCGGTGATCCCGAACAGCAGCCACTTCTTGTAGGGCGCGATGCCCATCCGGTAGCGGTCGAGGTTCTGCTGCTCCATCGACATGGCGCTCAGCGGTGGCCGCAGCCGGTGCGCCAGCCAGATGTTGAGGCCGACGGCGACGGCCATGAGCAGGCCGAAGACGAAGAAGAGCCCGATCTTGGTCCACAGGGTCGTGGTGAAGACCGACGAGTAGTTCACCGACCGGTACCAGAGCCAGTCCGTCCAAAAGCCCGCGAACATGGTGAACGCCATGCCGAGAACGGCCAGGACGCCCAGCGTCATGAGCAGGGTGCGGACACGCCGGGACGGGCGGCCCACTCTCATCCGCGGCCCTGTCGGGCCTCCGCCGCGGTCCGGCATCTGGAAAGCCAAGGTGCGCACCTCGAAGTTCGCTGTTGATCCGTCAGGCCCGCGTCTTCACGGACCGTGCGTGGCCCCCGGTGATCGTGGGCCCCCACCTATGCAACTTACTCACCGTTTACTCGGTTCCCGATTCCGGCCAGGAACGAGGCAGGATTGTGACCATGTCCAACACTCCCATGGCTGCGAACCCGCTCACCCGGGCCGTTCTCGAGATCGACGAGTACGTCTCCGGCCTCGGCTGGGACCAGCCCGCCCGCCTTTTCGCCCTCGTTGACACCGCACGGCTGCGGGCCGAACAGCCCTCGCTCGCCGACCGGCTCGGTCTCGGGGACGAGTCGGAGAACTCCGGCCTCACCCCGATCGAGCAGGACGAGGTTCCAACGGGCAAGCCGCTCGACGAGTTCCTCGCCACCATCGCCTGGCCCGACGCGGTGGTCGGCTGCGCCCTCGCCGTGGAGCGTCTGATGCTGCCGCCCTCCGCGGAGACCCAGGTTCCACAGGGCCTGGGCGGGGCCGCGCTGACGAAGTGGGTGGCTGACCACCCGGACCGTCAGGAGGTGCGGATGACGGTCGCGGTCCTGCGCGACGGGGCCCGCGAGTCGGCCCTGCGCCTGCGCGAGAAGGACTCCGCCACGGAGGTCCTCACCGGCTCCGACCTGGTCCCAGGCCTGGCGGAGGCGCTGGCGGCGACGTTCGCCGAGTAGGGCGGGAGCGGCGGGCGGCGTGTAGAGCCGGAGCGACGCACGGCGTGGCGGGGGGCTCGCCGGTCCCATGGGGCACCGGGCCGGCAGGCCCCACCGGTCCCGCAGGTCCCCTCAGCCGCGCCGGTCGCCTTGCCTCGACTCGTCCTCGTGGCCCTGCACTACTTGCCGCACTTCGGCAGGTCCGCGGTGTCGCCGCTGCGGAGGTCCTTCAGGGCGCCGAGGGCGTCCTGGATGGTGTCCACCTTGATGAGGGTGAGGCCCTCGGGGGTGTCCTTGGCGGCGGCCGAACAGTTGTCGGCGGGCGTCAGGAAGTACTGCGCGCCCTTGGCCCGGGCACCCACGGTCTTCATCTCGATGCCGCCGATCGGACCGACCTTGCCGGTGTCGTCGATCGTGCCGGTGCCGGCCACGAACTTGCCCCCGGTCAGATTGCCCGGCGTGAGCTTGTCGTAGATGCCGAGCGCGAACATCAGCCCGGCGCTCGGCCCGCCGACGTCGGCCAGCTTGATGTCGACGGTGAACGGGAACGTGTGGTCGGTTCCCGCCGAGATCCCCACGATGGCGCGCTTGTCGCCGGTGTCGTCCGAGGTCGTCGTGGTGATGGTGATGTCCTGCGTCTTCGTCGGCGTCCGCTTCTCCTTCTCCGCAGCGGCCTGCTCCTTGGCCGGCACGATCGTGAAGCGGACGTCCTGGCCCGGCTTGCGCTGGGTGACGAGCTTCGCGACGTCGGCCGGCTCCTTGACCGTCGTACCGTCGACGGCCTTGATCACATCGCCGGCGTGCAGCTTGCCCTCGGCCGGGGATCCCTTGACGACCGTCGAGACGATCACCCATGACTTCACCGGAACGTCGAGTTCCTTCAGGGCGGCGACCTTGGCGCTCTCCTGGGACTGGCTGAACTCCTCGGCGTTCTCCTGGGTCGACTGCTCCTCGGTCTTGCCGTCCGGGTAGAGCGTCTCGCGCGGCACGACCTTGTTGTCGTGCGCAAGCCAGCCGTAGACGGCTTCGACCAGGTTCATCCGGTAGTCGGCGCTCGTGACCCGGACCGTGGTCATGTTCAGATGGCCACTGGCCGCATAGGTCTTGCGCCCCGAGATCTGCAGCACCGGCTCGCCGTCATGATCGCCGAGTGTGTTCACCGTCGGCCCCGGGGACATCTCCGCGTACGGCACGGGGATGAACACTCCCGCGCACAGGAGCGCGATCAGCATCAGGGTGGAGGCGAGCATCGTCGCGGTGCGGCGTGGCATGACTCGACAGTACGGGACGGTCCTGTCAGCGCACCGTCAGGGCCGCCCGTCCGGGGCGGCCCTGTGGGCTATACCGTCTTTGACCTGCTGTTTCCTTGGCTTCAGCTACCCGGCCGGGGCTTCTCCATGGCCTCGCGAAAGCGGGCGTATCCGGTGAGCTCCGGGCCGTCGCCGCGGGCCTTACGAGTCCGGTTGGCCCAACTGCCCCAGAGTCCCGCGCCGATGGCAGCCACAAGCGGAATCAGCAACCAGGCGAGAGCCGCCATGCCGACCTCCAACCCCATTGAGCGTCCGCAACTGACTGATCAGCAGATTAACCATCCGCAGTGACAACGCTCACGCCAGGGGTGCGGTTACGCAACCGGAGGCGATCCGGGATCAGCAGGCGCCGACCCACTCCTCGGTCCCGTCGGAGAACTTCTGGTGCTTCCAGATGGGCACTTCGTGCTTGAGGTCGTCGATCAGCTTCCGGCAGGCCTCGAAGGCCTCTCCCCGATGCGGACAGGAGACGGCGACGACCACGGCGAGGTCTCCGACCCTGAGGTCCCCCACGCGGTGCACGGCCGCCAGCGCGCGCACGGGGAACTCCGCGACGACCTTCTCGGCGATCCGCCGCATCTCGGCCTCGGCACTGGGGTGGCAGGAATACCCCAGCTCCGCGACATCGGCACCACCGTCGTGGTCGCGCACGGTCCCCACGAAGAGCGCGGTGCCTCCGGCCGCGTCGTCTCCGACGGCCCGGAACACCTCGTCCAGGGAAAGGGCCGTGTCCCGGATCGCGATCAGCTTGATCGGATCCTGTGCTCCCTGCTCACCCGGGTGATCGCTCGTGGATGCCATACCTCCATCGTGCCGTACGCGACCGACAACGCGGAATGGACCTATCAACCGGCACGCGCGTGTGCGCGTTGGAGCCTCCTACAGGTCGTCTCTCCTCAGGTGTGGCTGGGTGTGGCTGGGTGTGGATCGGGGGTGGCTGGGGTGTGGGTCTCAGATCCGCCGCCGGGCCTTGCGCGCCCGTCGTACCACCGCGGCCGCTCCCAGCAGCGCCACCGTCGCGCCCGCGGCGCCCGCGGCCGTCGCGTCCTTGCGGCCCAGTCGCCGCCCGGCCACCGTGTGCCTGCCGGAGACCTCCTCCAGGAGCTCGGCCAGCACCTCCTCGTTGGTGTACTGCGGCCGCCACCCGGAGTCGTGCAGGCGGCTCCCGCTCACCACCCAGGGGTACATCGTGTACGCCAGGTCCCCGGCCGGGGACGGCGTGAGCCCGATCCGGTGGAGTCGCGCCGCCGCGCCCAGCGCGACCGCCGACGGCAGCTCCATCCGCCGGATGCCGCTGAGCTCCTCGACCTCCTCCTGCTCGAGCCACCCGTCACAGCCGACGGCCAGTTCCCCGTCGACCTTCTCCAGGACGGCGTACTCGAGCGCGCTGCACAGGTCCTCGACATGGCAGAACTGCCACGCGGGCCGCGACCCGGCGACGACGAGCAGTCGAGGGGACTCGAAGTACCTGGTCAGCGCCGTGTCCGTACCTCCCACCAGCACGGCGGGCCGGACCACGGTGACGTTGAGCCCCGGGTGCGCCCGCGGGGCCCGCCGCGCCAGCCGCTCGATCTCCAGCAGGTCACCGACGCCCGTCGCCTCGGCCGTGGCCCGCAGCTCGGCGTCCTCGGACAACGGCAGCTCGTTGTCCGGCAGCGCCCCGTAGACCATCGCCGAGGTGCACAGCACGACCCGGTGCACTCCGGCCGCCGCGGCCGCCGTGAGGACGGTCTGTGTCCCCCGTACGTTGTAGGCCGTCCGGGCGGCGGCGTCGGTCTCCAGATCGAGATCCAGCGCCAGGTGCACCACCACGTCGGCGCCGCGCAGCTTGTCCGCGATGGCCGGATCCCGTACGTCCAGGATGTGCCACTGCGCATCCGCGCACTCGCCACGCCGCTCGTCGATGGCGACGACCTGCTTGACCTCGTCGGACGCGGCGAGCTGCTCGGTGAGCAGCGCCCCGATGCCGTACGCGGCACCGGTGACCGCGACGACGGGCCCGCGCGCCGCGGGACTCGCGGAACTGGTTGACTGGTTTCGCGCTGCGCGAACCTGCGGATCTGGGGAACTCACCGGGCGTCTCCAGCGGTTGTCTTCAGTACGAGCACGGATGAAGCGTGCGTACCAGGTGGCATCCATCCTGCCGCAGGCCGTCAGTCGGCGAAGCACCGAGGCCCGATCCGCCCCGAGGTGTCTACGCTGGGTGGTGATGTCGGGCAGCCGTGCCGCCGGAAAGAACCGGCGGCCCTACAAGCCGAGGAATCCCGTGAGTGACACCCCATTCGGATTCGGCCTTCCGCCGGAGGAGCCGGACGACGGCGACGAGGGCAAGAAGAAGGACCAGGAGAGCGGTGGTGGTCAGGGACCGGCCAATCCGTTCGGTTTCGGCGGCCTGCCAGGAGCCGGAGGCTTTGGCGGCGGCCCTGGTGGCCCCGGTGCGGACAATCCGTTCGCTGCCATGTTCGGTTCCCTGAACCCCAACGACCTGGGCGCCGCGTTCCAGCAGCTGGGCCAGATGCTCTCCTACGAGGGCGGCCCGGTGAACTGGGACATGGCCAAGCAGATCGCCCGCCAGACGGTCTCCCAGGGCAGTCCTGACGGCACCAAGGACGCGAGCGTCGGGCCCGCCGACCGCAAGGGCGTCGAGGAGGCCGTCCGCCTGGCCGATCTCTGGCTCGACGACGCCACGTCGCTGCCGTCCGGCGCCGCCTCCGCGGTGGCCTGGAGCCGCGCGGAGTGGGTCGAGGCGACCCTGCCCGCCTGGAAGGAGCTCGTCGACCCGGTCGCCGAGCGCGTGGGCACCGCCATGGGCGACGTCCTGCCGGAGGAGATGCAGGCCATGGCCGGCCCGCTGATCGGCATGATGCGCTCGATGGGCGGCGCCATGTTCGGCACGCAGATCGGGCAGGCCGTCGGCGTGCTCGCGGGCGAGGTCGTCGGCTCGACCGACATCGGTCTGCCGCTCGGCCCGGCCGGCAAGGCCGCGCTGCTGCCGGTGAACATCGAGACCTTCGGCAAGGACCTGAGCGTCCCGCAGGAGGAGGTGCGGCTGTATCTCGCCCTGCGCGAGGCCGCCCACCAGCGCCTCTTCGCGCACGTGCCGTGGCTGCGCTCGCATCTGTTCGGCGCGGTCGACGGCTACGCCCGCGGGATCAAGGTCGACACGGCCAAGCTGGAGGACGTGGTCGGCCAGTTCGACCCGCAGAACCCCGAGCAGCTGCAGGAGGCCCTCCAGCAGGGCATGTTCCAGCCGGAGGACACGCCGGAGCAGAAGGCCGCCCTGGCGCGTCTGGAGACGGCTCTGGCGCTCGTGGAGGGCTGGGTGGACGCGGTGGTCCACGCCGCCGCGAAGCCGCGTCTGTCGTCCGCCGACGCCCTGCGCGAGACGCTGCGCCGCCGCCGCGCCTCGGGCGGGCCGGCCGAGCAGACGTTCGCCACGCTGATCGGTCTGGAGCTGCGCCCGCGCCGTCTGCGCGACGCCTCCCGCCTGTGGGCCTCGCTCACGGACGCGCGCGGTGTCGACGGCCGGGACGCCCTGTGGGCCCACCCGGACATGCTGCCGACGGCGACCGACCTGGACGACCCGGACGGCTTCGTGCACCGCGAGCAGATCGACTTCTCCGAGCTCGACAAGATGCTCGGCGAGGCGGCGGACAAGCCCGACCTCAGGAAGAAGGACGACGGCCAGGACGGCGGCAAGGGCGACGACACCGAGTGAGCCTGTACGACGACGCGGTCCTCGTACTGAAGGGGTACGAGGACCAGGCGGACCTGTGCCAGGCCTATCTGGACCATCTGGCTGAGCACCCGGACGGCCTGTGGAAGCCGTGCCAGGCGGGTCACATCACGGCCAGCGCCCTGGTGATCGACCCCGAGGGCGGCCGGGTGCTGCTGACCCTGCACAGGAAGCTGCGGATGTGGCTTCAGATGGGCGGCCACTGCGAACCGGGCGACTCCTCCCTGGCCGCCGCCGCCCTGCGTGAGGCGACGGAGGAGTCCGGCGTCTCGGGGCTCTCGCTGCTGCCCGGCGGCCCGGTCCGCCTCGACCGGCACCCGATTCCGCCACCGTGCAACTGGCACTTCGACGTCCAGTACGCGGTCGTGGCACCACCGGACGCCGCGCACCTGGTCAGCGACGAGTCGCTGGACGTGCGCTGGTTCGGCTATGACGAGGTCGCGGACGTGGCGGACGAGTCGGTCGTACGCCTGCTGGAGGCCACGCGCGCGAGGCTCGCGGCCTGAAGCGTGTGTAAGGGG
>NZ_JBSHKH010000028.1:0-74865 GCF_053643595.1 Streptomyces sp. NPDC055506
GCGCAGGCCCTTCGGTTTTCTCAGCCCGCCAGCCCCAACTCCCGGGCGATCAGCATGCGTTGGACCTCGCTCGTGCCCTCGCCGATTTCGAGGATCTTGGAGTCGCGCCACATGCGGGCGACCGGGTACTCGTTCATGAAGCCGTAGCCGCCGTGGATCTGGGTGGCCTCGCGGGCGTTGTCGACCGCGATCGTGGAGGAGTGGAGCTTGGCGAGGGCCGCTTCCTTCTTGAAGGGGGCGCCGGACACCAGGCGGGCCGCCGCGTCGCGCCAGGCGAGGCGGGCCGTGTGGGCCTTCATCTCCATGTCGGCGATCTTGAACTGGATGGCCTGGTTGGCGGCGATGGGCTTGCCGAAGGCCTGACGCTCCTTGGCGTACTTGACCGACTCGTCCACGCAGCCCTGCGCCAGGCCCGTCGCCAGGGCGGCGATCGCGATGCGGCCCTCGTCGAGGATGCGGAGGAACTGGGCGTAGCCGCGGCCCTCCTCGCCCAGGAGGTTCGCGGCCGGGACCCGGACGTCCGTGAAGGACAGCTCGCGGGTGTCCGAGGCGTTCCAGCCGACCTTCGAGTACGGGGCCGCGACCGTGAAGCCGGGGGTGCCGGACGGGACGATGATCGAGGAGATGTGCGGTTTGCCGTCCGGGGAGCGGCCGGTGACCGCCGTGACCGTCACCAGGCCCGTGATGTCCGTGCCCGAGTTGGTGATGAAGCACTTGGTGCCGTTGATCACCCACTCGTTCGTGGCGGAGTCCAGGCGGGCCGTCGTACGGGTCGCGCCCGCGTCGCTGCCGCCGTCCGGTTCCGTCAGGCCGAACGCACCCAGGAGTTCGCCCGAGCAGAGACGGGGGAGCCACTCGCGCTTCTGGGCCTCCGTGCCGTAGCGGTAGACCGGCATCGCGCCGAGTGAGACCCCGGCCTCCAGCGTGATCGCGACCGAGGAGTCGACCCTCGCGAGTTCCTCCAGGGCCACGCCCAGTGCCAGGTAGTCGCCGCCCATGCCGCCGTACTCCTCGGGGAACGGCAGGCCGAACAGGCCCATGCGGCCCATCTCGCGGACGATCTCGTACGGGAACTCGTGCCGCTCGTAGAAGTCGCCGATCTTCGGCGCCACCACCTCGTGGGCGAACTCCTCGACCGTGCGGCGGAGTTCCTCCAGTTCGGGGGAGAGTCGGTAATCCATCGTGATCAGTGCTCCTCGGTGTCCCCGATGTCCTCGTGGGACAGGGCTCGGACGGTGCGGGACGGGCTGGGTCGGCCCAGGTGGGCGGCCATCCAGACGCTCGTGGCGACGAGGCGGCCGAGGTCGATTCCGGTGTCGATGCCGAGGCCCCGCAGCATCCACACGAGATCTTCGGTGGCGAGGTTGCCGGTCGCCGACTTCGCGTACGGGCAGCCGCCCAGGCCGCCCGCCGAGGCGTCGACCGTCGTCACGCCCTGCTGGAGCGCCGCAAGCGTGTTGGCGAGGGCCTGGCCGTAGGTGTCGTGGAAGTGGACGCCGAGGGTGGTGGGCGGGATGCCCGCCTCGTCCAGCGCCGCGAGGAGTGCGACCACATGGCCCGGGGTTGCCACTCCGATCGTGTCGCCCAGGCTCAGCTCGTCGCAGCCCATCTCCATCAGGGCCTTGCAGACCTTCACCACCTGGGGGACCGGGACCGCGCCCTCCCAGGGGTCGCCGAAGCACATGGAGAGGTAGCCGCGGACATGGGCTCCCTCCGCCTTCGCGCGGGTGACGACCGGGTCGAACATCGCCAGTGCCTCGTCGACCGTGCGGTTGAGGTTGGCCTTGGCGAAGGACTCCGTGGCGCTGGCGAAGACCGCGACCCGCCGGGCACCCAGGGCCAGGGCGCGGTCCAGGCCGCGTTCGTTCGGGACCAGGACCGGGAGGGCGGCGTCGAGATCGCTCACCATCGGGAACAGCCGCTCCGCGTCCGCCAGTTGGGGGACCCACTTGGGGTGGACGAAGCTCGTCGCCTCGATGGTCGTCAGGCCCGCGGCCGCCAGGCGGCGGATGAACTTCGCCTTGATCTCCGTCGGGACCGTCGCCTTCTCGTTCTGCAGGCCGTCGCGGGCGCCTACCTCGTGGATGCGGACGCGGGAGGGGAGGTCCTCGGCCGGGACCGTCATCGGGAGAGCGTCGGACGTCATCACTCCACCTCCTCGTGGGGCGCGATGACCGCCAGGACCTGGTCCATGGCGACCGTGGAGCCCGGCGCCACGTCCAGCTCCGTGACCTTGCCGGCGTGCGGGGCGGAGATGACGTGCTCCATCTTCATCGCCTCGACGACCAGCAGGCTCTGGCCCGCCGTCACCTCGTCGCCGGTGGCGACCTTCACCACCGTCACCGTGCCGGGCATGGGCGCGGTGAGGGAGTCGGCGCCCGCGTGGGCCGCGCGGCTGAGCGACGCCGCCACCGGGTCGTGGTCGCGTACGTGCCACGCGTCGCCGTCGCGGCCCAGCCAGTCGGCGGCTCGGTGGAAGGAGTGGCGGACGCCGTCCAGGGTGACCGAGACACGGTGGTCGGTGACCGCGGAGGTACCGCGTGGGGTGTACTCCAGCTCCTCATGCACCCTCAGGTGGAAGGCCGGTGGCCTCGGCTTTCCGCCCAGCCGCCAGCCGGACGGGACCGAGAAGGGGTCCGTCCAGCCGCCGGGCTCGGGCGCCAGCGCGTCCAGGCGTACGGCCGCCGCCGCCTCGTAGACCTCCTCCGGTACGTCCGAGGGGATCAGCCCCTCGACCTCGCGCTCGACCAGGCCGGTGTCCATGTCGCCCGCGACGACCGCCGGGTGGGCCAGCAGACGGCGCAGGAACCCGGCGTTCGTCTGCACCCCGAGCGTGACCGTCTCCGCCAGGGCCGAGCGGAGTTTGCGCAGGGCACTCGCGCGGTCGGGGCCGTACGCGATGACCTTGGAGAGCATCGGGTCGTAGAGGCTGCCGACCTCCGTGCCCTCGGTGAGGCCCGAGTCGGTGCGGATGCCGTCGCCCTGTGGTTCGTGGAGCCGCAGGATCGTGCCGCCGGAGGGGAGGAAGCCGCGGGCCGGGTCCTCGGCGCAGATCCGGGCCTCCACCGCGTGGCCGGTGAGGCGTACGTCCTCCTGGGCGAAGCCGAGAGGCTCGCCGGCCGCGACCCGCAGCTGCCACTCGACCAGGTCCAGGCCGGTGATCAGCTCCGTGACCGGGTGTTCCACCTGGAGGCGGGTGTTCATCTCCATGAAGTAGTACGAGGACGGGTCGGAGCCGTTGACGATGAACTCCACCGTGCCCGCGCCCCGGTAGCCGCAGGAGCGGGCCGCTTGGACCGCCGCCTCGCCCATCGCGGAGCGGGTCTCCTCGTCGAGGAGGACGCTCGGCGCCTCCTCGATGATCTTCTGGTGGCGGCGCTGGAGGGAGCACTCGCGCTCCCCGAGGTGCACGACCCGGCCGTGGCCGTCGGCCAGGACCTGGATCTCGATGTGCCGGGGGCGGTCGATCCAGCGCTCCACGAGGAGCGTGTCGTCGCCGAAGGAGGCGCGGGCCTCGCGGCGGGCCGACGCGATCTCCTCCTCCAGCCGGGTCAGGTCCCGCACCAGCCGCATGCCCTTGCCGCCGCCGCCCGCGCTCGGCTTCAGCAGCACGGGCGCGCCCAGTTCACGGGCCGCCTCGGCCAGGTCCGGGTCCCGTCCGCCGGGCACCACGGGGACTCCGGCCGCCTGGACCGTCTCCTTGGCGCGGATCTTGTCGCCCATGAGTGAGATCGCTTCGGCGGGAGGGCCGATGAAGACCAGGCCGGCCTCGGCGCAGGCGCGCGCGAAGGCGGCGTTCTCGGCGAGGAAGCCGTAGCCGGGGTGGACGGCCTGGGCGCCCGTGCGGGCGGCGGCCTCCAGCAGGCGCTCCGCCGAAAGGTAGCTCTCGGACGCCGGGGCCGGTCCGATCCGGACCGCCGTGTCCGCCTCGCGGACGTGCCGGGCGTCGGCGTCCGCGTCGGAGAAGACGGCCACCGAGCGCACGCCCATCGACCGCAGCGTCCGGATGACGCGTACGGCGATCTCGCCCCGGTTGGCCACAAGCACTGTCTCGAACATCGTCGTCCGTCCCCTCACATCCGGAAGACGCCGAACTGGGGGTCACCCAGGGGCGCGTTGGCGCACGCGGTCAGGGCCAGGCCCAGGACCTGACGGGTGTCCAGCGGGTCGATCACGCCGTCGTCCCAGAGGCGGGCCGTCGCGTAGTAGGCGTTGCCCTGGCGCTCGTACTGGGCGCGGATCGGGGCCTTGAAGGCGTCCTCGTCCTCCGCGGGCCAGGACTCGCCGCGGCCCTCCAGCTGGTCGCGCTTGACGGTCGCGAGGACCGAGGCGGCCTGCTCGCCGCCCATGACGGAGATCTTGGCGTTCGGCCACATCCACAGGAAGCGGGGGGAGTACGCCCTGCCGCACATGGAGTAGTTCCCCGCGCCGTAGGAGCCGCCCACGACGACGGTCAGCTTCGGGACCCGGGTGCAGGCCACCGCCGTGACCATCTTGGCGCCGTGCTTGGCGATGCCGCCCGCCTCGTAGTCCTTGCCGACCATGAAGCCGGAGATGTTCTGGAGGAAGACGAGGGGGATGCCGCGCTGATCGCACAGCTCGATGAAGTGGGCGCCCTTCTGGGCGGACTCGGAGAACAGGATGCCGTTGTTGGCGACGATGCCCACCGGGTGGCCGTGGATCCGGGCGAAGCCGGTGACCAGGGTCTGGCCGAACTCGGACTTGAACTCGGCGAACCGGGAGCCGTCGACGACGCGGGCGATGATCTCGCGGACGTCGTAGGGAGTGCGGGAGTCCACCGGGACGGCGCCGTAGAGACTCTGCGGGTCGACCTTGGGCTCGGTCGCCTCCGTGACCTCCCAGGGGAGTGTCCCGCGCGCGGGGAGGGTGGAGACGATGGTGCGGACGATGCGCAGGGCGTGCGCGTCGTTCTCCGCGAGGTGGTCGGTGACGCCGGAGACACGGGAGTGGACCTCGCCGCCGCCCAGCTCCTCCGCCGTGACGACCTCGCCGGTGGCCGCCTTCACCAGGGGCGGGCCGCCCAGGAAGATCGTGCCCTGGTCGCGGACGATCACCGCCTCGTCGCTCATCGCCGGGACGTACGCCCCGCCGGCCGTGCAGGAGCCGAGGACGGCGGCGATCTGGGGGATGCCGGCGCCGGACATACGGGCCTGGTTGTAGAAGATCCGGCCGAAGTGGTCGCGGTCCGGGAAGACCTCGTCCTGCATGGGGAGGAACGCGCCGCCGGAGTCCACCAGGTAGACACAGGGGAGGCGGTTGTCGAGGGCGACCTCCTGGGCGCGGAGGTGCTTCTTGACCGTCATCGGGTAGTACGTGCCGCCCTTGACCGTGGCGTCGTTGGCGATGATCACGGTCTCCCGGCCGCTGACCCGGCCGATGCCGGCGATGACACCGGCGGCCGGGGCCTGGTCCTCGTACATCCCGTCGGCCGCGAGCGGGGCCAGCTCCAGGAACGGTGAGCCCGGGTCGAGGAGGGTGTCGACGCGGTCGCGGGGGAGCAGCTTGCCGCGCGCGGTGTGGCGGGCGCGGGCCCTCTCGCCGCCGCCCTGGCCGGCTGTGGCCAGCTTGGCGCGCAGCTCGTCGACGAGGGTGCGGTGTGCCTCCTCGTTGGCCCGAAAGGGCTCCGACGCGGGGTCCGCCGCGGTCGTGAGCTCCGGTGCCTCGTACATCCTGCGGGTCCCCTCACCTTGTTAATGAGCGTTAACGCATTTCCTTCAGGTTAACGACCGCTAACCTCCCTGTCTAGAATTGTTTTCATGGCAACCAGGACCGACGCACCCACCCGCCGCGAGCAGATCCTCAAGGAGGCCGCCCGGCTCTTCGCCGAGCGGGGCTTCCACGGGGTCGGAGTCGACGAGATAGGTGCCGCGGTGGGGATCAGCGGGCCCGGTCTCTACCGGCACTTCGCGGGCAAGGACGCGATGCTCGCGGAGCTGCTGGTGGGGATCAGCGGGCAGTTGCTGACCGGCGCGAAGCGGCGGTTGTCGGAGGCGGAGGCGGACGGGGGCGTGGGGGCGGGGGTGGTCCTCGACTCGCTGATCGAGGGGCATATCGACTTCGCGCTCGACGACCGTCCACTGATCACCCTGCACGACCGGGAGCTGGACCGCCTCCGGGACAGCGACCGGAAGATGGTGCGCCAGCTCCAGCGGCAGTACGTGGAGCTGTGGGTCGGGGTGGTGCGGGAGGTGTATCCCGGCCTTGGGGAGCCCGCCGCGCGGTCGGCCGTGCATTCGGTGTTCGGGTTGCTGAACTCGACGCCGCATCTGGGGAGGGCCGGGGCGCTGGCCGGGCGGGGTGCCGTGGCGGAGCTGCTGCACCGGATGGCGCGCGGGGCGTTCGCGGCGGCGGGGGAGTAGCGGCCCGCGCCCCCGAGGCACTGCCGCCCGTCGGCGTGACGAGCGTTACCCCACTCCCACCCTGGACGCTTGTTGATACTCGCCGGTATCTTGGGGTGAGCAAGCGCTTAGACATACCGAGGTCCGTGGAGGTGGCGGCGTGCGCCGTACGGTGTTCAACGAGGATCACGAGGCGTTCCGGGAGACCATCCGCGCCTTCATCGAGGCCGAGGTCGTGCCGGTGTACGACGAGTGGTTCGCCGCCGGCCAGGCGCCGCGCGACTTCTACTACAAGCTCGGCGAGCTGGGCATCTTCGGCATCAACGTGCCGGAGGAGTTCGGCGGTGCGGGCCTGGAGAGCCACAAGTTCGAGGCCGTGCTGTACGAGGAGACCGCTCGCGCGGGCGTCCAGTTCGGTGGCTCCGGCGTGCACGTGCTGCTCGCCCTGCCCTACATCAAGATGCTCGCCACCGACGAGCAGAAGAAGCGCTACCTGCCGAACTTCGTCTCCGGCGAGGAGATGTGGGCCATCGCGATGACCGAGCCGGGCACCGGCTCGGACCTCGCGGGCATGAAGTCCACCGCCAAGCTGAGCGAGGACGGCACGCACTACGTCCTCAACGGCGCCAAGACCTTCATCACCGGCGGCGTCCACGCCGACCGCGTGATCGTGTGCGCCCGCACCGCCGCCCCGACCGCCGACGACCGCCGCCACGGCATCTCCCTCTTCGCCGTCGACACCAAGTCCGAGGGCTACTCCGTCGGCCGCAAGCTCGACAAGCTGGGCCTCAAGACCTCCGACACCGCCGAGCTGGCGTTCGTCGACGTCAAGGTGCCCGTCGAGGACCTCCTCGGCGAGGAGAACAAGGGCTTCTACTACCTCGGCCACAACCTGGCCTCCGAGCGCTGGGGTATCGCCTTCGGCGCCTACGCCCAGGCCAAGGCCGCCGTGCGGTTCGCCAAGCAGTACGTGCAGGACCGCACGGTCTTCGGCAAGCCGGTCGCCCACTTCCAGAACACCAAGTTCGAGCTGGCCGCCTGCCAGGCCGAGGTGGACGCGGCCGAGGCCGTCGCCGACCGGGCGACCGAGGCGCTGGACGCCGGTGAGCTGACCCCCGCCGAGGCCGCCTCCGCGAAGCTGTTCTGCACCGAGGTCGCCCACCGCGTCATCGACCGCTGCCTCCAGCTGCACGGCGGCTACGGCTACATGAACGAGTACCCGATCGCCCGCCTGTACGCGGACAACCGCGTCAACCGCATCTACGGCGGCACCAGCGAGATCATGAAGTCGATCATCGCGAAGGACATGGGCCTGTAATCCGACCGCAGTCAGTGGCCGGTACAACAGTTGCCATGAGCAATGCACTCCAGGACCTCCTCGATCTGCTCGACCTCGAGCAGATCGAGGAGGACATCTTTCGCGGCCGGTCCCGGTCCGCCGTCGTGCCACGGGTCTTCGGCGGGCAGGTCGCGGCGCAGGCACTCGTCGCAGCCGGGCGTACGGTCCCCGAGGACCGGCCCGCGCACTCCCTGCACGCGTACTTCCTGCGCCCCGGGGATCCCGGCGCGCCCATCGTCTACACCGTCGACCGGATCCGCGACGGCCGCTCCTTCACCACCCGCCGGGTGGTCGCCGTCCAGCACGGCAAGCCGATCTTCCATCTCTCGGCGTCGTTCCAGGTGTACGAGGACGGCCTGGACCATCAGGAGCCGATGCCGGCCGCGCCCGATCCCGCCACGCTGCCCACCGGTGAGGAACGGCTGCGCGGGTACGGCCATATCGACCCGGCCGTGGTGGAGAAGTTCGCGGAGGCGCGGGCGGCCGTCGACCTGCGGTACGTCGAGGAGCCGCCGTACGGGAAGTTCGGCGAGCCGCGTGAGCCGCACTCGCAGGTGTGGTTCCGGACCAACGGCAAACTGGGCGGCGCGGTCGACGAGCCGCTGCTGCACGTCGTCCTCGCCACCTACGTCTCCGACATGACGCTGCTCGACTCCGTGCTGCTCGCCCACGGGCGCGGCGGCTGGGCCGTCGGCGACGTGGTCGGGGCCTCGCTGGACCACGCGATGTGGTTCCACCGGCCGTTCCGGGCCGACGAGTGGCTGCTCTACGACCAGGAGTCCCCGTCCGCGTACGGCGGCCGGGGACTGGGACAGGCCCGTATCTACACGCAGGACGGGCGGCTGGCCATCTCCGTGATCCAGGAGGGCGTGGTCCGCGTCCCGCGCGAGCAGGGCCCGTCGTCTAGCTGAGGCCGGCCTCCGCCAGCAGGTATGCCGTCATCGGGTCGTAGTGGCGCGGGCTGACCACGTGGTCGTCGAGGGGCACCGTCACCTGGACGGTGCCCTCGGCCTCGGCGATGAACAGGGCCGGGTCGTTGCAGTCGGCGTAGCCGACGGAGTCGACGCCGTGCTGGCCCGCGTAGCCCGCCCAGCCGTGGTCGGCGACGACCAGGTCGGGCAGGGGGCGGCCCTCGCGCTCCATGGCGGTCAGGATCGCCTTCATGGGTTCGCCCGAGTGGGTGTGCCAGAGGGTGGCGCCGTGCTCCAGCACCGCCACGTTCGCGAACTGCATGACGTAGCCCTCCTCGGTCGTCAGGCCGTCCGGGATGACGACGATCTCGCAGCCCGCCGCGCGCAGCGCCGACGCGGTCGCGCTGTGCACGTCCAGCAGGCCGCCCGGGTGGCCTGTGGCGAACAGCACCCGCTGCTGCCCGTCCGCCGCCTTGCGCAGCCGCCCGGCCATGCGCTCGAGCCCGGCGACGGTCAGCTCCGGGTCGATGGTGTCCTGGCCGTACCGGTGCTCGGGATCGTCGTTCACGCCCACCCGTTCCGCCATCACCGCGAGGACGTCCTGCTCGTCGGTCCAGCGGGTGCCGAGTTCCAGGCCGAGCCAGTAGTGGCGGTCGTTGTTCGCCAGCTTGCGGTAGTGGGAGAGGTTGTTCTCGCGGGGGGTGGCGACGTCGCCCGCGATGCGCGTCCTGACGAGGTGGTCGACGAGTTCGGCGCGGCTGGGTGTCCCGGGTATCGGCATGACAACCATTGTGGAGCAGCCGCCTGTGGGCGTCCCTGGCGTATCGAACGCTGGGACGTGCGTCACGTACTCAGACGGGCTCCGCTCACCTACTCAGATGTGCCGTTCAGATGTGCCGTAGCGCGAACCAGAGTTCCATCCGTACGTCCGGGTCCTCGAGGTCCGTCTCCAGCAGCGTCGCGCACCGGGTGACGCGCTGCCGCACGGTGTTGCGGTGCACGGACAGGGCGACGGCCGTGCGGTCCCAACTGCCGTGCAGGGACAGCCAGGTGCGCAGGGTCTCGGTGAGCGCGGGGTGTGCCGTGACGGGGGCGAGGAGGGCGCGGGCGTGGGCCGCCGCCTCGTCGGGCGGGACCAGGTCGGCGAGGGCGGGGCGCGGGGCGTGCCGCAGCAGCGGGGTCCGGGTGGCGCGGGCCCGGGCCAGGGCGCGGGACGCCTGGGTGTCGGCGGCGGGCCAGTCGTGCGGGGCGACTGCGGCGCTGACGCCCAGGGTCCAGCCGGGCAGCGGGGCCGGTGCCCGGTCGGCCGGGACCAGGACCCTCACGACGTCGCCCGCCGGGTCGACCAGGGCGGAACCGAGCGCGGCGCCCAGCGCGGAGGCCGCGACGGCGTCCGGAGCACCCTCCCCGTCCGGCCGTGCCTGTACGACGACCCACCGCTCACCCCCGAGCAGCGGCGCGACCTCCTCGGGCGGCGCGCCCAGCAACAGCCGCACCAGCGCGGACGATCGAGCGGCACCGGTGCCGCTCTGCTGCTCGCCGGTGAGCAGGGACAGAAGCACGGCGGCGACGGAGACGACGGTGTGATCCCCCGGCGCCCGCTGCGGCGTCGCGACCCCGAGCACGAACCCGTGCCCGGCCCCGAGGGCGTAGGCGGCGAGGTGCGTACCGGCGACGGTGTCGGTGGCGGAGGTGGGGGAGGGGCGGCCGGGGTCGGTGGGTGGCTGACGGCCGGCCGGCAAGGCGGGGCCGTGGGCCGAGCGGGAGGGGGCCGCCTCGGGCTCACTCGACTGGGTCCCGGTCGAGCGCGCACGAGATACGGAGCCGGTCTGCGAAGCCGCACCCGCCGCAGGGGTGGGGCGGTCCGGCCGCACCACCCCCGCCAGCCCCGCCAACGCCTCGCGCACCTCGTCCCCGGGCCTCCGCCCCGCCCCCGCGATCTCCGCGCCCTCCGGGCCGTACAGCACCGCCCATCCGCCCAGGCGCTGGGCGAGCTGGCGGAGGACCGAGGGGACCGGGTCGGGGCGGGAGGCGGCGGAGGTGAGGCTCTGCTGGGCCTCTGTGACGCGGCGGAGTTCGGCCAGGCGGGACTGGGCCATGAGCTGCCAGACCGCGCGGGCCACGCCCGAGAAGGTGGTCTGCGGCGGCACCTCCAGCAGCGGCAGGCCGTGTGCCTCGCATGCCGCGACCAGCGCCCTCGGGACCGTGTCGTGCACCGGCGCCACCCCGAAGCCGAGGGCCGCGCCGCCCGCCGCCACGATCCGCGAGACGTAGTCGTCGAAGTACTCCCCCAGTCTCGACTTCGCTCGACCGGGGGGACCCCCATCCGACCCCGCCGCCTCCGGGATGTGCACGCCCGCCGTGAGCAGCAGCTCCCCGCCCAGCAGATAGGGGTACGGGTCCGCCATCTCCGAGGTGTGCACCCAGTGGACGACCGTCCCGGGCTCCTCCGGACCGGCGATCCGGCGCAGGGAGAGGTCTTCCCTGGCCAGGAGCGACGTGAGGAGGACGGGGGGTGTCGGGGGGACCGCCGGGTCCGGCATGGTGTGCGTTCCCTCCAGCCAAGGCAGCTCGATTGGATGAAACGTACACTTCGCAGTCGCTTTCCGGCCACCTAGTGTCAGTCCTCGTCAACCTCGTCCCCCGCGACCGAGCCCTGCGCCCTGTGCGTGCGCGAAGGAGGCCCCATGGCCGTCGACTACCTCGTGATCGTCGTCTACCTGGCCGGAATGCTGGCCATGGGCTGGTGGGGCATGCGCCGCGCCCGCTCCAAGAGCGAGTTCCTGGTGGCGGGCCGCCGGCTCGGCCCGGCCATGTACTCCGGCACCATGGCGGCCATCGTCCTCGGCGGCGCCTCCACCATCGGCGGTGTGGGGCTCGGCTACCAGTACGGCCTCTCCGGCGCCTGGATGGTCTTCACCATCGGCCTCGGCCTGCTCGCCCTGTCCGTCTTCTTCTCCGCCCGCATCGCCCGGCTGAAGGTCTACACCGTCTCCGAGATGCTCGACCTGCGCTACGGCGGCCGGGCCGGAGTGATCTCCGGCCTCGTCATGTGGGCGTACACCCTGATGCTCGCGGTGACCTCGACCATCGCGTACGCCACGATCTTCGACGTCCTGTTCGACATGAACCGCACGCTCGCGATCGTCCTCGGCGGCTCGATCGTCGTCGCGTACTCCACCCTCGGCGGGATGTGGTCGATCACCCTGACGGACATGGTGCAGTTCGTCGTGAAGACCATCGGCGTGCTGCTCCTGCTGCTGCCGATCGCCGTGGTGAAGGCCGGCGGGTTCAGCGAGATGAAGGCCCAGCTGCCCACCGAGTACTTCGACCCCCTCGGCATCGGCGGCGAGACGATCTTCACCTATGTGCTGATCTACACCTTCGGCATGCTCATCGGGCAGGACATCTGGCAGCGCGTCTTCACCGCCCGCAGCGACACCACCGCCAAGTGGGGCGGGACCGTCGCCGGCACCTACTGCCTCGCGTACGCCCTCGCCGGCGCCGTCATCGGCACCGCCGCCAAGGTGCTGTACCCGAAGCTCGGCAGCCCGGACGACGCCTTCGCGACCATCGTGAAGGAGGAACTGCCCGTCGGAGTGCGCGGGCTGGTGCTCGCCGCCGCCCTGGCCGCCGTGATGTCGACGTCCTCCGGCGCGCTGATCGCCTGCGCCACCGTCGCCAACAACGACATCTGGTCCCGGCTGCGGGGCATCGTCAAGGCACCGGCCGGAAGCGCCGAGAACGCGGAGGACCACGACGAGGTGAAGGGCAACCGCGCCTTCATCCTGATCATGGGGCTCGCGGTCATCTGCACGGCCATCGCCATCGACAACGTCGTGGAAGCGCTGACCGTCGCCTACAACCTCCTCGTCGGCGGACTGCTCGTGCCGATCCTCGGCGGGCTGCTGTGGAAGCGGGGCACGGTCTACGGCGCTCTCGCCTCCGTCGTGGTCGGCGGACTCGCGGTCGTCACCCTGATGGCGACGTACGGCATCCTCGCCAACGAGCCCGTCTACTACGGGCTGCTCGCCTCGCTCGCCGCCTATCTGGTCGTCTCCTTCGCCACCCCGGCCACCGACGCCGCCGTCCTCGCCGCCTGGCGCGAGCGGCTCGCGGGGCGGGCACCCGAACCCGAGTCCGAACTCGCGTCCGAACCGGCCGCGACGCCCCGGTAAGGTCATAAGGCAAGCAGTACATACGCGATGAAGCGTAGGAAAGAGAGCATCTCTTCATGAGCAGCAACGAGACTCCCCGCGGGCCCGTCGACTCCTCCCGTGTGCCGCGGTACGCGGGCCCCGCGACCTTCGCCCGGCTGCCCCGGCTGGACGAGGTCGGCGGTCGGGCCGATGTCGCCGTGGTGGGCGTGCCGTTCGACTCGGGTGTCTCGTACCGGCCGGGCGCCCGCTTCGGCGGCAACGCGATCCGCGAGGCGTCCCGGCTGCTGCGCCCGTACAACCCGGCACAGGACGCCTCGCCCTTCGCCCTCGCGCAGGTCGCGGACGGCGGCGACATCGCCGTGAACCCGTTCAACATCAACGAGGCCGTCGAGACCGTCGAGGCGGCCGCCGACGACCTGCTCGGCACCGGCGCCCGCATGATGACCCTCGGCGGCGACCACACCATCGCGCTGCCTCTGCTGCGCTCGGTCGCGAAGAAGCACGGCCCGGTGGCCCTGCTGCACTTCGACGCCCACCTCGACACCTGGGACACCTACTTCGGCGCCGAGTACACCCACGGCACCCCCTTCCGGCGCGCGGTGGAGGAGGGCATCCTCGACACCTCCGCCCTGTCCCACGTCGGCACCCGCGGCCCGCTCTACGGCAAGCAGGACCTCACCGACGACGAGAAGATGGGCTTCGGCATCGTCACCTCGGCGGACGTCTACCGGCGCGGCGCCGACGAGGTCGCCGACCAGCTCCGCCAGCGCATCGGCGACCGGCCGCTGTACATCTCCATCGACATCGACTGCCTCGACCCGGCGCACGCGCCCGGCACGGGCACGCCCGAGGCCGGCGGCATGACCTCGCGCGAACTGCTGGAGATCCTGCGCGGGCTGGCCTCCTGCAACCTGGTCTCCGCCGACGTCGTCGAGGTGGCCCCCGCGTACGATCACGCCGAGATCACGTCGGTCGCCGCGTCCCACACGGCGTACGAACTGACCACGATCATGTCCCGCCAGATCGCCGCGGCCCGGAAGGACTCGGAAGCGAAGTGACTCACGACCACGACCTGGTGCTCCGCCCGACGCCCGCCCAGACGGAGGCCGCCCTCAACCCTCCACCAGGCCGCAACGGCGGAGACCTGGTCGTGGAGACGCTGGCCGGTCTCGGCGCGACGACCGTCTTCGGTCTGCCCGGCCAGCACGCGCTCGGCATGTTCGACGCCCTGCGCCGCTCGGACCTCAGGTACATCGGCCTGCGGGTGGAGAACAACGCCGGGTTCGCAGCGGACGCCTACGGCCGCATCACCGGCGAGGCCGCGCCCCTGCTGCTGTCGACGGGCCCGGGCGCCCTGACCTCCCTCGCCGCGCTCCAGGAGGCGGCGGCCGCCTCCGCGCCCGTGCTGGCGATCGGCAGCCAGATCCCCAGCGCCGGCCTGGGCGGCGGCCGGCACGGCTATCTGCACGAACTGCCCGACCAGGCCGCCTCGTTCCAGGGCGTCGTGAAGTCGGTCCACACCGTGCGCACCCAGTCGCAGATCCCGTCCGCCATCGAGGCGGCCTGGACCTCGGCACTGACCGCCCCGCACGGCCCGGTGTGGGTGGAGATCCCGCAGGACGTGCTGCTCGCGCCGACGGCGATCCCGGTGGTGACGGGCGGCGACGCCTTCCCCGAGGAGCTGCCGCCGCGCCCGGAACTGACCGCGGTGGCCGCCCACCTGCTGTCCCATGCCGAGCGCCCGGCGATCATCGCGGGCGGGGGAGTCGTACGGGCGGACGCCTCGGGCAAGCTGAAGCAGCTCGCGGAGCTGATCCAGGCCCCGGTCGTGACGACCCCCGGCGGCAAGGGGGCCTTCCCCTGGAAGCACCCGCTGTCGCTCCAGTCCTGGATCGAGGACCGGCACACCACGGACTTCCTCGAGGACGCGGACGTCCTCCTGGTGGTCGGCTCGGGACTCGGGGAACTCTCCTCGAACTACCACACGTTCAAGCCGCGCGGCCGGGTCATTCAGATCGAGGCCGACCTCGGCAAGCTGGAGTCCAACCACCCGGCCCTGGGCATCCACGCGGACGCCCGCCTCGCGCTGCAGGCGCTGCTGGAGACGGTGTCGGAGCGAACGGACCCGGACGCTCCGGAGCGCGTACGCGAGGTGCTCGCCAAGGTCGCCGAGCGCATCGCCTCCCAGGAACTCACCCTGGAACAGGACGTGCTGGCGTCCGTCCGCAGGGCGCTCCCGGCCGACTCCCCGTCCTTCTGGGACATGACGATCCTCGCGTACTGGGCCTGGTCGGCCTTCGACGCCAAGGGCCCCAACCACATGCACTCCGCCCAGGGCGCGGGCGGCCTCGGCTACGGCTTCCCGGCGGCACTCGGCGCCGCGGCGGCCGACCCGACCCGGCCGGTCCTCGCGGTCTCCGGCGACGGCGGCGCCCTGTACTCGATCGCCGAGCTGGCGACGGCCCGCCAGTACGACCTGAACGTCACCTGGCTGATCGTCGACGACGGCGGCTACGGCATCCTGCGCGAGTACATGAGCGACGCGTTCGGCGAGGCGACCGCGACGGAACTGACCCGGCCGGACTATGTGGCCCTGGCGGAGTCCTTCGGCGTCCCCGGGGTCCGTACGACCCCGGAGACCCTGGAACAGGACCTCGCGAAGGCACTCGGGGCGCCCGGTCCCTCGGTGGTTCTGCTCCCGGCGGTGCTGCGGATGTTCGCGCCGACGCATCTGGACTGACCGGCGACCGGACCGGCCGGGACGCGTTCTCTCCCTCCTCACATGTGTGGAAGAAGGCGGGGCACTCGTGGAGCAGTCCACCAGTGAGAGGATTCGATCATGGTAGTCGCCGTCGTCATCGGCGTGTGTGTGGTTCTGGCCGTCCTGGCGTTCCTCGTCCCCCGTCTCTCCCGCCACCCCGAACGCGGCACGCAGCGTACGCTCGGGGCCGGGGCGCGGGCCGGCGGCAAGGCGCCCGGCGTTCTGGGACGGCTCTTCAGCAAGCCCTTCCACAGCAGCTCGCGGGCGGTGAGCCGGAGCGGTTCCGCAGGTCGCCGCACCCGCGGTCACATGCCCTTCTGAACGACGGTGCGGGCCGAGCGGGGAGCGCGGTGATGAACACCGATAACGCCGAGAACGCCGAGAACGCGGACAAGCTGCTGGACGGACTGACCGTGGACGCCAGCCGGCGGGAGCGGCCGATCGTGCTGGACGCTGACGGGCGGCCCATCCGGACGTGGCAGGAGAACCATCCGTACGACCGCAAGGTGGGCCGCAAGGAGTACGAGCGGACCAAGCGCATACTGCAGATAGAACTGCTCAAGCTGCAGCGCTGGGTCAAGGACACCGGCGCACGTGTGGTCGTCGTGTGCGAGGGGCGTGACGCGGCGGGCAAGGGCGGCACGATCCAGCGGCTGACCGAGCGGCTCAACCCGCGCGGCGCACGCGTGGTCGCCTTGGACAAGCCCACCGAACGCGAGACGGGCCAGTGGTACTTCCAGCGGTACATCGCGCAGCTGCCGACGGCCGGGGAGATCGTCCTGTTCGATCGCTCCTGGTACAACCGGGCCGGCGTGGAGCGCGTGATGGGATTCTGCTCCAAGGACGAGTACGAGCTGTTCCTCGACCAGTGCCCGGCCTTCGAGCGGATGCTGGTCGACGACGGCATCCTGCTGATGAAGTTCTGGTTCTCCGTGTCCCGCTCGGAGCAGCGCACGCGCTTCGCGATCCGGCAGGTCGACCCGGTGCGCCAGTGGAAGCTCTCGCCCACCGACCTGGCCTCGCTGGACCTCTGGGACGACTACACCGAGGCGAAAGTCGACATGTTCCGCGCCACGGACACCGCACACGCCCCCTGGACCGTGGTCAAGAGCAACGACAAGCGGCGCGCCCGGCTGGAGACCATGCGCAGTCTGCTGTCGCGCATCGACTACGCCAGCAAGGACCGCGAGGCGGTCGGCACACCCGACCCCCTCATCGTCGGTGCCGCCGACACCCTCCTGGAGCCCGGCGAGGAGGACACCACGCTGTCACCCACGCCGCTGTCCCCCGGCGCCGACGGGCCCGGCAAGCACCCCGGGACCGACTGACACTCACTCACCGGGGTCGGCGTCGGGCCCGGTTTCGGCGGGGCGGAAGCACGCCGTCACCGTCTTGCCGTGCCGCTGGCACCTCATCCCCCACTCGTCTGCGAGCTTCCGCACGATGGCCACTCCGCGGCCGCCGACATCCCCCGGCGCTGCTTCGCTCCGGCGCGGCAGCGTCGGATCCTCGTCGTGGACGCTCACATGAAGGCAGTCACCGTCCCACGTGAGGACCAGGTGCGCGTCGCTGCGCGCGTGAATGTGCGCATTGGTGATCAGCTCGGACACGGCCAGCACGATGGCGTCCACCGTGTCCGAGTCGGCAGCGGCCCAGGGCAGGGACTCGAGACGTTCACGTGTCCACTGCCGCCCGGCGCGCACTCCCTCGGACATGGGGAACGAGTGCGCCCACCCCATCGCCTTCACCCCCACTGCCCGGCCTCCCGTCCTTCGTCCACACAGCAGCTCCTGCCTGAACCGGGTACCCGGCACCCGCGGCGACAGGCCTGGATGCCGGGCTGGAACAGGTCTAGAGCCCGTCGCGGACCATCGCGGCGACGATGTGGACATGCCGGTCGGCCGCCGTGCCCGACCACTCGTTGTCGTAGTTCAGGCCGTAGGGCCAGAAGTGCCCGCCGCCGGTGGAGATCTTGGCGCCGGAGCCGTCGTACTGCCTGACGAGCGCGGTGGCCTGCCCGCCGGTCCAGGTGCCGCTGCCGCCGAGACGGGACCAGCCCGAGCTGGTGCCCACGCCGATGGTGTGGGAGATCTCGTGCAGGGCCGTCCGCTCGTTCATGTAGCTGCGGTTGCTGCCGAAGCGGATCGTCCCGTTGATGTTGCCGTCGGCGGTGGGGACGCCCGGCTCGTAGCGGACGGTGAGGGTCTTGCCCAGGTCGCTGAGGTTGTTGTAGCGGGCCACGGCGGCGTTCATGGCCTTGGTGATGAGGTCGTAGGCCGAGCGCTGGTCCTCGGTGGGGTTGCTCGCGCGGACGAGGGACCAGGTGATGGTGGCCGCCGCGGCGCGGTCGCGTGCCGGGGCGGGGGCCGCGGCGGTCTGCGGGGTGGCGGCCTGGGCGACGCCGGGGCCGGCCAGCAGGGCGGCGGTCAGGGCGGCTATGAGTGCCTTGCGTGGACTCATGTGCGGATCCTCCTGTGGGGGTGGTCGTCACGAAACTTGCGAAACTTCGCACGACGTTCGGGATCTCGGACAAACGGCGCCATCGTCCGCACAAAGCCCTTGAACGACACGGCAGTTGGCGCGCTGTCGACCGCAAGTATCCCGGCGGGAAAGGAGGCGTCAAGAGTTCCGGCAGGGATCAGTGGAACCAGAAGAGCAGCGTGTCAGGGTTCGTCCCGAGCTTCCGCGCGCTCTCCCACTCCTCCGCCTCGAACCGCATGGCGTCGACGAACCGGCGGGCCGCGCCACGGAATTCGGGGTCGAGGCGGTCGAGTACGCGCGTGTAGGCGTCGGCGAGGTCGGCGGCGCGCCGGGCCGGCAGCGTGCCGATCGCGGGCACCGCGTCCCCGGGGTGTGGCAGCCGCAGCGGCGGGCCGCTGAACAGGAACGTGCCCGGGAGCAGGTCGGACGGCACGCCGTGCCGGGCCAGTTCATCGTCCATGACGTGGAACCACGAAGGCCGCCGCCACGCCCCGAGGTCGGTCGGATCGGAGAAGTGCGCGGCGACGGCCTGGTAGAAGGCGTAGCTGTACGAGGGGCAGAGGTCGGCGCTCGGGGTGCCCTCGATCAGCTCCTCCAAGGCCTGGGCGATGGAGACGTCGAGGCCGATGCCCTGCTCCCGGAAGCGGGCGTCGGTCCGCTCGCACTCCGTACGCACCCGGGCGAGTGTGCGCTCCTGCCGCTCGGTCCGCTCCACCGCGGTGAGCAGCCGCACCACCGTCCGCATGTCGCCGGTGCTCATCTCCAGGCAGTAGCCCACGCCTGCGTTTCCCTTCACCCGTTCGCCGGACACCGGTGTCCATGATCGGGGACGGGCGAACGGCCCCTGACCGAGAGGTCGGGAGCCGTTCATTCGGAGTTGTGTGCGATCAGCTGACGTCGGACGGGTCCAGGCGGTAGATCGCAGCCTGGTTCGACTGCGACGAGGACTCGGAGGTGGAGTTCGCGGTCTCGTTGTACTCGCTCTCCTTCACCGCCGTGCCGTGCTTCTGCACCCATGCCGTCACCTCGGAGCTGACGCCGCTGCCGCCGCCGGGGCCGCCGCCCATGCCGCCGCCGAGCTGGATGTAGTGCAGTTCGCCGTTCTTCACCAGCTCCTTGAGCCTGGCCAGGGTCATCGCCTTGTCGGAGCCGGACCAGCCCCACATGGAGATGACGGGCTCCCCGCTGCTCACGATCAGCTGGGCGGCGCCCTGCGAACTGGACACGGCCAGCAGCCACTCGGCGCCGTCCTGGTGCTTCTTCAGGTACGAGATGAGCTCACTGCTCGCGCCGCCCATGCCGCCGCCGGGGCCGCCACCCATGCCGTTCGGGGGTGTGCCTCCCGCACCGCCGCTGCCGCCCGGGGCCTGCCCGCTCTGGCCGTTCTGGCTGTCCTGGCCGCCGGACGGCACCCCGCCACCGGCCTGGGTGTTGCCGCCCGCCTGTGCGTTCCCGCCCTGCCGGCCACCGCCACCCGGCATCCCGTCACCGGAACCGCCCGGGAACCCCCGGCCGCCACCGCCACCGCCACCGCCCCCGGGACCGCCGAAGCCACTGCCCGTCGACGGCCCGGCGGTCGGGTTCGTACCGCCCATGCCCCCGCCGCCGCCCGACCCGGACGGCACAGACCAGGCGTACGCGGCCGGACCCGCCACGGCGGCGACGACCGACGCCACCACGGACACCGCCAGCAGCCGCACCCGTACACCGGACGCGGAGCGGAAGACGAGCAGTCCCACGATCGCCAGCGCCATGACGATGGCGATCCCCGGCCACAGCCAGGTGTTCCAGCCGGAGGCCCGCCGCAGGAGTACGACAGCCCAGACGGCCGTGATGCCCAGCCCCGCCGGAAGCACCCACGCCCACCGCTTGTCGGCGCGGAACGCGCGCAGCAGCATCACACCGCCGCCTCCGCACAGCGCCGCGATGCCGGGGGCGAGCGCGGTCGTGTAGTACGGGTGCATCGTGCCCTCGGCCAGGGCGAAGGTCAGGTAGTGCAGGGCGGTCCAGCCGCCCCACAGCAACAGCGCGGCGCGGGTGAGGTCGGTGCGCGGGGCGCGGCCGCACAGCACCAGTCCGCCGACACAGGCGATGGCCGCGAAGGGGATCAGCCAGGAGATCTGGCCGCCGAGGATGTCGTTGAAGAGCCGGCCGAGCCCCGCGGTACCGGAGAAGCCGCCGCCCCCGCCGCCCCCGCCGTTGCCCTCGCCGCCGAGGATCCGGCCCAGGCCGTTGTAGCCCATGATCAGGTCCCACGCCGTGCCGTCCGTCGAACCGCCGATGTAGGGGCGGTCGTCGGCCGGGACGAGCGAGACCGCCGCCGCCCACCAGAAGCTGGAGACGGCGAGGGCGACGCCCGCGACGAGGAGGTTGACGACGCGCTGCACGAGCTTCGGCTTCGCCGCGTACAGGTAGACCGCGAAGACAGCGGGCAGCGCGATGTACCCCTGGAGCATCTTCGTGTTGAAGGCGAGGCCGAAGCACACCGCGGAGCCGACCAGCGGCAGCAGCTTGCCGTTGTGGACGGCCCGCAGGGCGAGCGCCGCGCCGCCGGCCATCAGGAACACCAGCAGCGTGTCGGGGTTGTTGTCACGGTTGATGGCGACCGTGATCGGGGTCAGAGCCAGGACCAGGGCGGCCACCGTCGCCGCGCCGTGGCCCCACACCCGCTTCACCGAGGCGTGCACGATCCAGATCGTCGCCAGCGCGACCAGGACCATCGGCAGCATCATCTGCCAGGTGCCGTAACCGAACAGGCGGCACGACAGGCCCATGACCATCAGGGCGAACGGCGGTTTGTCGACGGTGAGGAAGTTGCCCGCGTCGAGCGAGCCGAAGAACCACGCCTTCCAGCTCTGCGTGCCGCTCAGCACGGCCGCGCTGTAGAAGCTGTTGAGGCCGGCGCCGGACAGGTTCCAGGAGTAGAGAACCGCGGCCAGGGCGAGGATCGCGAGCAGCGCGGGCAGCGACCAGCGCGGGGCGGCGGTGCGGATCTGGGGTTCGGTGGCAGATGTCACCCTTGCACGATGCACACCGCCGATGGGGGCGGACTGTGTCCTGTCTGGGAGCAGGCTGTGGATAGTCCGCCGGCCGGGGCGTTACGGGGACGTGCTCCAAGGGGCGAGCAGGTCTTGCAGCAGCTGGGCGAAGACGCTGTCCAGTGTGTCCTCCCAGGCCTGGTTGCCGGCGGCTTCGGGGCAGAGTGCGGCGGGGCGGCCGACCCAGAGGATTTTCCAGGGCCTGGTGTTCAGCGCGGCGTCGCCCCAGACCCCGCCGTGCGGAGAGAGCGGGTGGAGCAGATCGCTGATCCGTTCCGTCGCGATCTGCACCAGTGGGCCCTCGATCACGCTGTGCGCGGTCGTGAACGCATCTGGGGAAGAGCGGGCGATGGCGGCCGTGGTCGGATGGCGACGGATGGTGCGCGCCACTTCGGTCAGGTGGTGGGTGATTCCTGTGACGGTGCCGTCGCTGGGACAGGCGCGCCGAGCCTTGTCGAAGGCGTGCGCCAGTTCCGTCCTGAGCGCGAGCAGGTGCAGCGCGGTAGCCGACTTCCAGTTGGAGTAAAGGAAGTTGCGTGACGTGCCGCAGCTACGGGCGATGGCCGCCAGAGAAACATTCAGGCCGTCGGTGCGCATGAGTGTGCGCACTGTGGCGATCACGTGTCCCGTGCTGTGAGGGTCGTGCAGGTACGAGAATCCCGGGCTCATGCCACCCATCCTTCGTAAAGCGTGAGCAGGTGGGAGGCAGTTGCCATTGATGCGCTCGAATGAGCGACGGGTGAACGGGGGAGGGGAGAGTGCTCAGGGGTTTTAGGAGAGGTGCTGTTTGATGGCGGTGACGAACGACGACCAGCCATCAGAACCAAAGACCAACGCCGGACCCTTCGGGTTCTTGGAGTCCCGAACCGGGATCCCACACCCGTAGTCGTCCAATATCTCCAGGCAGCTGCCTCCCTGGTCGTTGCTGTAGGTGGACTTCCGCCAGCCATTCAATGTCGCCGCGTTCGAGATGGTCCGGTCAGTCATGGCGTTCGTAGTCCCTTGCTGTCGCCCTGAGTAGAGTCAGTGATTCCTTGAGTGGCAGTGCGTTGCCCAGCGCGAAATCGTAGCGATGCTGGAGATCTTGGACCACGGATGGGGCGTCATGGATCTTCCCCATGTGAAGACCCTCGCCGTAAGCCATGGGCGGTTGGTCCTCGAACCACATCAGGGTCAACATGTTGCTCAAGAGGGGGTGGACGCCCAACTCGAACGGCATCACGTGCACTTGGATTCTGCCGCTTTCACCGAGGCGTACGAGATGCATGATCTGCTCCGCCATGACGTTCGGCCCGCCGATCTGGCGACGTAGTACTGCCTCGTCCAGCAGCGCCCACACCACAGGCGTCACCGGATCGTCGAGGATCCTCGCGCGTCCAAGGCGTGTGACAAGGCGCCTGTCACACTCATCTTCACTCACCCGAGGGAACGCCGTACCCAGAACCGCACGCGCGTACCCTGCCGTCTGGAGGATGCCCGGAACGTACGACAGGGCGAACTCCCTGATCATCACCGCCTGTTGTTCGAGCAGTCTCGCCGCCTCGAAGTAGTCGGCGACCGCGGCGTCCTCGGCCGGTAGGAAACTGCTCAGCACATTCCCCGTGTTCAACGCCCTGTCCAGGCGCCGCGCGTCCTCCTTCGACGGAATGCGACGCCCCGCCTCGATGTGCGAGATGTGCGACCGGGTCATGACCGCCATGTCGGCTAGTTGCTGCTGCGTCAGCCCTGCCGCCTCGCGCTGCTGCTTGAGCCAGTCACCGTACGTGCTGGTCATGGCCACTCCCTTGCGACAAATGCCTGGTCACACCGCACCCTCTGGCGAGCCTAGCCCGGCACCTCTCACTCTGTGAGTGGATCGCTACACAAAGCGATACCCCCGCGACCGTGCGACCGATCCGGGGGCGTGGCCATCAACGACCCTACGGAGTTGAAGACATGAGTCACCGTATCGCCCGTCTCGTCGAGCCGCTGCTGCGGTTCCTGCTGCCCGGCCTGGGCCGCCATCGCCTTGAGGTGGGAAACCAACTTCCTACCCCCTCACCCCCGACAGGGCGCACAGACCGTCACGCCGGCTCCCGCCCGCTGCGTGGTGAGGACAACGCCTTGGTCCGCCCCTATCTGGTCGCCCATGAGCGCCGCGAGGAAGCCCGGCGGCGGCAGGCCCGACGACGCGCCCTGCGGATCGCCGTGCACGGCATCGACATCGCCCCGCGGGTCATCCACGGCGTCGAGGCGGCCGCGTGACCGGCGGCGGTCAGGCCGAACCCATGAGGCTGCTCCCCTGGTCAGGTCAGGGAGGCAAGTCCTGCTACCTCGTCGGCGACGGAACCGGATACCTCTCCCGCGTGGCCGACGACATCGAGTCCGTGCAACTGGATATGGCCGCCCGGCTCCTGGACCACGCCACCGACATGCTCGCCGACCACAAGGTCACCACCGCGCAGCTCCGTTTCCTGGTGGCCCGGATGACCGAGGCGCTGCGCGACGTGCACCGCATCGCGGAGAGCAGGGGCGCCAGACTTCCCGCCTCCCGATAACGACTCGTACAAGCCTTCACCAAGGCCTACAACCCTTTCCCCCGGTCCGCGAGTCAAGGGTGCATGACTTCTGGGATATCCCGCCGCGCGCGAGTGCTGGCGGCGGCCGTGGGTACGGGTGTGCTCGTGCCGCTCGTCGCCACCGCCACGCCCGCCGCCGCTGCCACACCGACCGTGACCTGCACCTCGGCCAAGGCCGGTCTCGCCGCCAAGCTGAAAAAGGACATCACCGCCGCGCTCGTCGGCCGCAAGGGCACCGTCGCCGTCGGCCTCTACGACCGCAGCACCAACACGACCTGCACGCTGCGCGCGAGTTCCGCCTACGACTCGGCCAGCGTCGTCAAGGTGACAGTTCTCGCCACCCTGCTCTGGGACGCGAAGAAGACGAACCGGTATCTCACCGACCGCGAGAACACCCTCGCCAAGGCCATGATCACCAAGTCGGACAACGCCGCGACCTCCACTCTGTGGAAGCAGCTCGGCATGACGAAGATCAAGGGCTTCCTCAGCGCCGCCGGCATGACCCAGACCAAGCCCGGCGCGAACGGCTACTGGGGCCTGACCCAGATCACCGTCACCGACGAGCAGAAGCTGCTGAAGCTTCTCACCGCCAAGAACGCGGTACTGAGCGACAACTCCCGTTCCTACATCCTGAAGTTGATGGGCCAGGTCGTCTCGTCCCAGCGCTGGGGTACGCCGTACGGGGTGCCCTCGGGCGTCACCGTGGCCGTCAAGAACGGCTGGCTGCAACGCTCCACGAACGGCTGGCGGGTGCACAGCGTCGGCGCGTTCAAGGGCGGCGGCCACGACTATGTGATGACCGTGCTCACCCACGGCAACAGCACCATGAACTACGGCATCGCCACCATCCAGGCCGTGGCCAAGGTCATCCACAAGGACCTGGCGGCGAGCTGACCTTTCACCACGATCCGACCCTTCACCCCGCGGCCTACCCGGCGTCACCGGCCCGTCCTACGGTGACGCCCATGCCTCTGAGAACCCGCCTCGCCCTTCTCACCGCATGCCTGACGGCGGCCACCTGCCTGGCCGCCGCCGGCCCCGCCCAGGCACACGCCTCACGCACCTCACATACGTCGCACGCCTGCTCGCCGTCCGTCTCCATCGACCGCTTCTCCGACGCGCTCGACAAGACGACGTACGAGGACACCTTCGTCGGCAACTTCTCCGCGCTCGCCGTCGACAGCGACGGTTCACTGGCCGCCCTGTCCGACCGCTCGTCGCTGTTCCGCCTGGACGCGAGGACACTGAAGCCCCGCTCCGTCCTCCCGCTCACCGACGAGACCGGAACCGCGCTCGACTCCGAGGGCCTGGTCGTCGACCGGGACGGCACCCGCCTGGTCACCTCGGAGACCGAGCCCTCCGTCCGCCGCTACTCCCGCACCGGCACGATCCTCGACCGCCTCCCGGTCCCGGACGACCTGCGAGTGACGCCCGCGGGCCGTGCGCAGCCCAACGGCACCTTCGAGGGCCTGACCCTGCTGCCCGGCGGTCGGACCCTGGTCGCGTCCATGGAGTACCCCCTCTCCGGCGACAGCGCCGACACCGTCCGCTTCCAGACCTGGGACCGTCACCGGGGTCACTTCCGGCTCGGGCGCCAGTACGCCTACCGCACGGACCCCGGCCTCGGCGTCTCCGAGATCCAGGCGACCCCCGACGGCCGCCTCCTGGTCCTGGAACGCGGCTTCACCTCCGGCGTCGGCAACACGGTCCGCCTCAACCTGGCCGACCCCCGCCACGCCATGAAGAAGACCCTGCTCACCGACCTGGCCACCTGCCCGCCCCTGGGCGCCACGGCCAAGCAACCCCAGCCGAACCCCCTCCTCGACAACATCGAGGCAATGACGATCACGGGCCGGACGAAGAACACCCTGAAGGTCCTCCTGGCCAGCGACGACAACGAAAACCCAGCTCAAACGACCCGTTTCTACTACTTGCGCGTACGGGCATCCGCTTAGGGGCGCGGGGAACTGCGCGACCAGCCCCCATCCACCCGCACCCGAAGAACAACCGATCCCCCACGGCGGGATGAAATCCGCCCCCAACCGCGTTGGTGTCTTCCGGCAGCTCAGGACGACTGGAAGGCACCGGTGTGACACCGAAACGGGGATGGGCACGACGACTGTGGGCCTACGCATGGCGCCACCCGAAGGACGTCGTACTCGCCCTCGGCTCCTCCCTGGCGGGCATGGCCGTCATGGCTCTCGTCCCCCTGATCACCAAGGTGATCATCGACGACGTCATCACCGACCACACCAGGGACATGACCACCTGGGCCGGCCTCCTCATCGCCGCCGCCCTGGTCGTCTACGTCCTCACCTACATCCGCCGCTACTACGGCGGCCGCCTCGCCCTGGACGTCCAGCACGACCTGCGCACGGGGATGTACGGCACGATCACCCGGCTCGACGGCCGCCGCCAGGACGAGCTGTCCACCGGCCAGGTCGTCGGCCGGGCCACCAGCGACCTCCAGCTGATCCAGGGCCTGCTCTTCATGCTCCCGATGACCATCGGGAACGTCCTGCTCTTCCTGATCTCCCTGGTGATCATGGCCTGGCTGTCCTGGCCGCTCACCCTCGTCGCCCTGGCCGTCGCCCCCGCGCTCGCGTACATCGCCAAGCGCAGCCGCACCCGGCTGCACCCCTCCACCTGGTACGCGCAGGCCCAGGCCGCCGCCGTGGCGGGCGTGGTCGACGGCGCCGTCAGCGGCGTACGCGTGGTGAAGGGCTTCGGGCAGGAGGAGCAGGAGACCGGGAAGCTGAGGGAGGTCGGCCGCAGGCTCTTCGCCGGGCGGCTGCGCACGGTCCGCCTGAACTCGGTCTACACCCCGGCCCTCCAGGCCGTCCCCGCCCTCGGCCAGGTCGCGATGCTGGCCCTCGGCGGCTGGCTGGCGGTACGCGGGCACATCACGCTCGGCACGTTCGTCGCCTTCTCGACGTACCTCGCCCAGCTGGTCGGCCCGGTCCGGATGCTCGCCATGGTCCTCACCGTCGGCCAGCAGGCCCGCGCCGGTACCGAACGGGTCCTGGAGCTGATCGACACCGAGCCCTCGCTCCAGGACGGCTCCAAGGACCTCCCCGCCGACGCGCCCGCGACGGTCGAGTTCGACGACGTCTCCTTCGGCTACGAAGCCGACCGCCCCGTCCTCGACGGGCTGTCCTTCGAGATCCGCCCCGGCGAGACCCTCGCCGTCGTAGGCTCCTCAGGCTCCGGCAAGTCCACTGTCTCCCTCCTTCTGCCGCGCTTCTACGACGTCACCCGCGGTGCCGTCCTCGTCGGCGGCCACGATGTCCGCGAGCTGACCCTGGAGTCGCTCAGGTCCGCGATCGGGCTGGTCCCGGAGGACTCGTTCCTCTTCTCCGACACCGTCCGCAACAACATCGCCTACGGACGCCCGGACGCCACCCAGGAGGAGATCGAGAAGGCCGCCCGAGCCGCCCAGGCGGACCGTTTCATCAGCGAACTCCCGGACGGCTACGACACCACCGTCGGCGAGCACGGCCTCACTCTCTCCGGCGGCCAGCGCCAGCGCGTCGCCCTCGCCCGCGCCATCCTCAGCGACCCGCGTCTGCTGGTCCTGGACGACGCCACCTCCGCCGTGGACGCCCGGGTCGAGCACGAGATCCACGAGGCCCTGAAGGGCGTCATGCGGGGCCGTACGACCCTGCTGATCGCGCACCGCCGCTCCACCCTGAACCTCGCCGACCGCATCGCCGTCCTGGACGGCGGCCGACTCGCCGACATCGGCACCCACGAGGAGCTCCAGCGGCGCTCCGCCCTCTACCGGCGGCTGCTCACCGACCCCGACGAGCTGGGCGCGGTCTCCCCGGGCCACACCCAGCCCGTCTGTCCCGAGGAGGACACCTCCGTCCGGGACGAGCTGGACGCGGAGTTCGACGCCGAGCGCGGCGTCACCCCACGGCTGTGGACCGGCGACCGCGAGCGCAAGGACCTGGCCCTCGCCGAGAGCCCCGCCACCCCCGAGCTCCTCGCCCAGGTCGAGGCGCTGCCCCCGGCCACCGACGTCCCCGACATCGACGAGTCGCGGGCCGTCCAGCCCGAGGAGTCCTACGGCCTGCGCCGGCTGCTGCGCGGCTTCGGGCTGCCGCTGCTGGTCAGCCTCGCCCTGGTCGCCACCGACGCCGGCATGGGCCTGCTGCTGCCCGTGCTGATCCGGCACGGCATCGACTCCGGCGTCACACAGGCCGCCCTCGGCGCCGTCTGGGCGGCCTCCCTGCTCGGGCTGCTCACGGTGGTCGTGCAGTGGGCGGCCCAGATCGGCGAGACCCGGATGACCGGCCGGACGGGGGAGCGGGTCCTGTACTCCCTCCGGCTGAAGATCTTCGCCCAGCTCCAGCGCCTCGGGCTCGACTACTACGAGCGGGAGCTGACCGGCCGGATCATGACCCGGATGACGACCGACGTCGACGCGCTGTCGACGTTCCTCCAGACGGGCCTGGTCACGGCCTTTGTCTCGGTCGTCACCTTCTTCGGCATCATGGTCGCCCTGCTGGTGATCGACGTACAGCTCGCGCTGGTCGTCTTCGCGACGCTGTTGCCGCTGATCATCGCCACGTTCTTCTTCCGCCGGGCGAGCGTGAAGGCGTACGAACTGGCCCGTGAGCGGGTGTCGGTGGTCAACGCCGACCTGCAGGAGTCGGTGTCCGGGCTGCGGATCGTGCAGGCGTTCCGGCGCGAGCGGGACGGCGGGCTGCGGTTCGCCGGGCGCAGCGACAGCTACCGCAAGGCGCGCATCCGGGGCCAGTGGCTGATCTCGGTGTACTTCCCCTTCGTGCAGTTCCTGTCGTCGGTGGCGGCGGCGGCCGTGCTGATCGTGGGCGGCGCCCGGGTCGACGACGGCACGCTGGCGATCGGCTCGCTGGTGGCGTACCTGCTCTACATCGACCTGTTCTTCGCGCCCGTGCAGCAGCTCTCCCAGGTCTTCGACGGCTACCAGCAGGCGACCGTCTCGCTGGGCCGCATCCAGGAGCTGCTCCGGGAGCCGACGTCGACGAAGTCCGCCGACGAACCCCTGGAGGTCCTCTCCCTGCGCGGCGAGATCGCCTTCGAGGGCGTGCACTTCGCCTACGGCGACGACGAGGAGGCGCTCGGCGGGGTCGACCTGCGTATCCCCGCCGGGCAGACCGTCGCCTTCGTCGGCGAGACCGGCGCCGGGAAGTCCACCCTCGTCAAGCTCGTGGCCCGCTTCTACGACCCCACCGGCGGCCGGGTCACCGTCGACGGCACCGATCTGCGCTCCCTGGACCTCACCTCGTACCGGCACCGTCTGGGAGTCGTCCCGCAGGAGGCGTACCTCTTCCAGGGGACCGTCCGCGACGCCATCGCCTACGGCCGCCCGGACGCGACCGACGCCGAGGTCGAGGCGGCGGCCCGCGCGGTCGGCGCGCACGACATGATCGCCACGCTGGACGGCGGCTACCTCCACGAGGTCGCCGAGCGCGGCCGCAACCTGTCCGCCGGACAGCGCCAGCTGATCGCCCTGGCCCGGGCCGAGCTGGTCGACCCGGACGTCCTGCTGCTCGACGAGGCGACGGCCGCGCTGGACCTGGCCACGGAGGCCCAGGTCAACCAGGCCACCGACCGTCTGGCAGGCCGCCGCACCACCCTCGTCGTCGCCCACCGCCTCACCACCGCCGCCCGCGCCGACCGGGTCGTCGTCATGGACGACGGCGGGGTCGCCGAGGACGGCACCCACGACGAGCTTCTCGCGCGCGGCGGCCGCTACGCCGAGCTGTGGCGGACGTTCATCGGCAGCGCCGAGCCGGAGGAGCCGGTCGGGGTGTCCCGCTGACGGGGTCGGCGCGGTGTGTCCGTGACGGTCGTGCAACCGTCCGACATACGTCATGCGTCCGTACAGCCGTACGCCGATGGTCGCGCACGACGCGGTACGGGAGGACAACAGTGGACAGTGGAGCGATACGCCGGCGGTTCGCGCTCGGCCTGGCCGTGCTGACCGCCTCCGGCTTGCTCGCCGTGGCGGCACCGGGCGAGGCACAGGCCGCCACCAGCGCGTCCTGCCCCGGCCGCAAGGTCCGCACCCTGCCGTTCGCCACCGGCACCGTCTACGTCTACAAACGCGGCGGCTACGTCTGCGCCGTGACCGTGACCAAGAAGCCCGGCGTGAGGCGCGCGATGAAGGTGAGCGTGCAGGCGCGCGGCAACCGGCCGGTCGTCGACGAGGGCAAGTACGCCTACCTCGCCGGCCCGGTCACCGTGCACGCCGGGCGCCGCTGCGTCTGGCTCAAGGGCAGGGTCGGCCCCAAGTCCGTCAGCACCGGCTGGATCCTCTGCTGAATCCCCGCCCGCGCACAGGGTTTTCCCTATGTCCCCTGGTGCTCCGGTGAGTTGGTCCGCTAGCTTCCGGCGCACATCTGTCTCACAGGGGAGTGCGCATGCGCAAGGCGCTCAGATGGCTGCTGGCGCTCACGGTGCTCATAGGCACACTGGGCACGGCGGGAGCGGCCACCGCCGCCGACGCCGCCGGCACCACCGACATCAAGGAGAGGCTGCTCTCCGTACCGGGCATGAGCCTGGTGGAGGAGAAGCCGTACACCGGCTACCGCTTCTTCGTACTGAACTACACCCAGCCGGTCGACCACCGGAAGCCGTCCAAGGGCACGTTCCAGCAGCGCATCACCGTGCTGCACAAGGACGTCTCGCGCCCGACGGTGTTCTTCACCAGCGGCTACAACGTCTCCACCACGCCCCGCCGCAGCGAGCCGACCCAGATCGTGGACGGCAACCAGGTCTCCCTGGAGTACCGCTTCTTCACCCCGTCCCGCCCCGACCCGGCCGACTGGTCCAAGCTGGACATCTGGCAGGCGGCCAGCGACCAGCACCGCGTCTTCAAGGCCCTGAAGAGCGTCTACGGCAAGAACTGGCTCTCCACGGGCGGTTCGAAGGGCGGCATGACCGCCACCTACTACGAGCGCTTCTACCCGCGCGACATGGACGGCGTCGTCGCCTACGTCGCCCCCAACGACGTGGTGAACAAGGAGGACTCGGCCTACGACCGCTTCTTCGCCCGCGTCGGCACCAAGGAGTGCCGCGACCGGCTGAACGCCGTGCAGCGCGAGGCGCTGGTCCGCCGCGAGCCGCTGGAGAAGAAGTACGCGGCCTACGCGAAGGAGAACGGCCTCACCTTCGAGACCATCGGCAGCCTCGACAAGGCCTACGAGGCCACCGTCCTCGACTACGTGTGGGGCTTCTGGCAGTACAGCCTGCTGAAGGACTGCGACCAGATCCCGGCCGACGCCAGGAACGCCAGCGACGACGACATCTGGACCTCCGTCGACACCATCGCCGGCTTCTCCGCCTACGCCGACCAGGGCCTGTCGGCCTACACGCCGTACTACTACCAGGCCGGCACGCAGCTGGGCGCGCCGACGATCGGCTTCCCGCACATCGAGAAGCAGTACATCCGCTACGGCTACCAGCCGCCGCGCAACTTCGTCCCGCGGGACATCCCCATGAAGTTCCAGCCGGGGGCGATGCGGGACGTCGACACCTGGGTCCGGCACAACGCCCGGCAGATGCTGTTCGTGAACGGACAGAACGACCCGTGGAGCGCGGAGCCGTTCCGCCTCGGCAAGGGCGCCAAGGACTCCTACGTCTTCACCGCCCCCGGCATGAACCACGGGGCCAACGTCGCGGGCCTCGTGCCCGAGCAGAAGGCCCTGGCCACGGCCCGCATTCTCGAGTGGGCAGGTGTCGCCTCCGGCGCGGTGCAGGCCGACCCGCAGGCGGCGAAGCCGCTGGCGAAGTTCGATGCCAAGCTCGACAAGCGGGACACGCAGCGTGAGATGACGCTGCGCCCGTAGCGCATGGCGCTGTCGCGCCCGGCTGCTCACAGCGGCCGGGCGCACCCCACCGGCCGGTCGCCGCCGAGCCGCACGTACAGGGCGGTCGAGCCGGGGCAGTCTTCCCGCCCGGCGACCGCCCGGGTCACCCGGTACTCCGGCTGCCGCTCGCCCGTCCCGTCGCACGCGGTCTCGCGGACCTGCCCGTCGCCGGAGCTGTAGACGCAGTCGCCGACGATGGTGCGCGGCCCGCCCCCGCCGCCCGGGTCGCCGGGGTGCGGCGGCTGGAGGTTGCGCATACAGGCGTAGCCCCGTGGCACCGCCCCGTCGCCGTCCTCGTCGGACGCGGGCCGCTGCTCGCTGATGTGCAGCACGAAGTCCGTGGTCCGCGGGCAGCGCGGCCCGTCACGCACCGCGCCGTCGTGCCGCGCCACGACCCGCGCCGCCGCCCGCTCACCGGCGCACGGCACCTCGGTGAAGCTCGTCGTACCGAACGAACTGCACTCGTCGACCGCGAGGAACACCGCCCCGTACCCCGACGGCCGGGTCGCCGACGGCGAGACCGCGACGCTCGTCCCCGTGGCCGGCTCGCCCAGCCGGCCGTCCTCCGCCACCCCCGCCGACGGACTCTGACACCCGACCAGCAGCGCGACCAGCAGAAGCAGCCCGCACATCCCCCCCACCGAACCCGCCTTGCGCATTGCCGTCCCCCTGAGTGCTCGGGCCCTGGGGGCCCTGACCCAGCGTGACCCGCGATCGCGGGCGCACGCCAGGCACATGGGGCGGTTTGCGCACGTTGGGGGTGGTGCGCCCGGTCCGTGGCGTACGGCTAGTACGACAGACCGTGGCCGATCGGGTACAGCACCTGTTCTGGATCATCCGCCCGCTGTACGGCGACCGGCAGCTTCCCGCGTGGCTTCACCCGGCCCGCGATCACCCGTGCGGCGGCCCGCAGTTCGACGTCCGTCCAGGAGTAGGCGGCCAGGCAGGCCGGGACGGACGGCAGCTGGGCCACGTCGTAGGGATTGCGGACGGCGACCGCCACGACCGGCCTCCCGGTCGCCAGGAGCTGCTCGACCAGGGTCTTCTGGCTGCTGCCCGCCGTGACGTTGTACGTGGCGGCCACCACCGCGTCCGCGTCCCGCGCCGCCGCGACCGCCTTCGCGATGGTGGCCGCGGAGGGGGCGGTACCGGTTGACAGCGCGGTGGCGGTGAAGCCCAGTTCCGACAGCGCGCCCGCGAGCACACCCGTGGGCGGCCCGGTCGTCCCGGACGGCGAGGCCGGATCGGCTCCCACCACGAGCACCTTGGGATGGCGGCGCCGGGACAGCGGCAGCAGCCGGCCCTCGTTGACGAGCAGGGTGGTCGTCCGCTCGGCGATCCGGTCGGCGGCTTTGAGGTGAGTGCGGATGCCGACGGTCCGGTCGACGCCGCCCTGCCCGACGTAGGGCGACCGGAAAAGCCCCAGCTTGGACTTCAGCCGCAGCACTCGCAGGATCGATTCATCGAGCCGGGCCTCCGTCAACTCGCCCTCACGCACAGCCGTCAGGACCGCGTTCCAGGCGAGGTCCAGATTTGGCGGGTTGAGCAGCTGGTCCACGCCCGCCTTCAGCGCGAGCACCGGCACCCGGGCGTCGCCGTACTTGGTCCGTACGCCCTCCATGCCGAGGGAGTCGGTGACCACGACCCCGTCGTAGCCGAGCTGTTCGCGCAGGATGCCGGTGAGGATGGGGCGGGAGAGGGTGGCCGGGTCGCCGGAGTCGTCGAGGGCCGGGACCATCAGATGGGCCGTCATGATCGAGTCGATGCCCGCGGCGATCGCCGCCCGGAACGGCGGTGCGTCCAGCTTCTCCCACAGCTCCCGGCTGTGCGTGATCGTCGGGAAGCCGGTGTGGCTGTCGACGTTGGTGTCCCCGTGCCCCGGGAAGTGCTTGGCGGTCGCGGCGACCCCGGAGCCCTGGTACCCGGCGACCTCGGCGGCCACCAGCCCGGCCACGGCCCGCGGGTCGGCACCGAAGGACCGTACGCCGATGACCGGGTTGGCCGGGTTGACGTTCACGTCGGCCACGGGGGAGTAGTCCTGCCGGATGCCCATCGCCCGCAGCTCGGCGCCCGCGATCCGGCCGAGCGCCCGGGCGTCGGACCGGGATCCGCCCGCCCCTACGGCCATGGCCCCGGGGAAGAGTGTCGCGGGCTTCCCCACCCGGGCCACGATCCCGTGCTCCTGGTCGGTGGAGATGAGCACGGGCAGTCCCCGGGGCAGTCCCAGGGAGGCCCGCTGGATGCCGTCGGAGAGGTCGGCGATCTGGTGCGGCTCGCGGGTGTTGTGCGCCCAGGCGAAGTAGATGATGCCGCCGACCCGGTACTTCGCGACGAGCTCGGCGGCCGTACGGACCCCGATCTCCTTGAGGTTGGCGTCGATGTCGGCCTGGTCGGGGGCGGTGGCGGAGTGGCCGTAGACCCGCATCACGAAGAGCTGGCCGACCTTCTCCTCCAGCGTCATCCGCGAGACGAGTGCGCGCAGTCGTGTGTCGTCCGGCGCGCCGGCGGCGTACGAGGGCCCGGCGGCCGCGAGGGCGGCGGTGACGCCGGCCGTGGCGGCGAGAACGGTGCGTCTGGAGGGCTGTGCGGTGCTTCCCGTGCTTCCCGTGCCGGTGTCGTGCACGTGCGCTCCTTCCGGAGGTGATCCTCTCGGATCCGCTGAAGGAAACTTCCAAGAGGTCACCAATAACCGGGAAGTTTCTGCCAGTCAAGGGAACGCGCGGTAACGGCACAGGGGCCGCCACCGGCGCGGTTGGAGGGGGACGCGCCGATGGCGGCGGGGCCGCCGGCCGCGGTACGGCGGAGAGGGAGGTCAGCGATCGCAGCCAGCAGCGAGGGCCGACACCGCACCGTGGTGACTCTCCGGCGGCCTGCGATTGGACGACGGGAGTCCGGGCCGGGTTCCCGGCGCGGGCCGTATTCCCGGAAGTCGGTACTCGCGGTGAACCGGTGGTCCAACGGGACGTGTGAGCCGGCACTTTCGGCCACTCGCCGCTACGGCAGCTGCCCCGCCCGGTTCCGCGGGGCGGGGCAGCGAGCCCGGTTCAGCAGCGGATCACCGGGTGTGCTCGACGAACCTCGCCGCCGTCTCGGCCAGCACCTCGCGGCCGTCCCGGGCCCACAAGCCGTCGTTGAACAGCTCCACTTCGATGGCGCCGGTGTACCCGGCCGCCTCCACGTACCCCTGCCACTCCCGCGTGTCGATCGCGCCGTCGCCGATCTGGCCCCGGCCGGTCAGCACGCCCTCCGGAAGAGGGGTCGTCCAGTCGGCGAGCTGGAAGGTGTGGATACGGCCGGACGCGCCCGCGCGTGCGATCTGCGCCGGAGCCGTGTCGTCCCACCAGATGTGGTACGTGTCGACAGTGACCCCGACCTGCCGGGCCGGGAACCGTTCGGCCAGGTCCAGGGCCTGGGCCAGCGTCGACACCACGCAGCGGTCGGAGGCGTACATCGGGTGGAGCGGCTCGATGGCGAGGCGGACACCGTGCTCCTCGGCGTACGGCCCCAGTTCCGCCAGCGCGTCCGCGATCCGCTCCCGCGCCCCGTGCAGATCCTTCGAGCCGGCTGGGAGCCCGCCCGAGACCAGGACCAGCGTGTCCGTGCTCAGCGCCGCCGCCTCGTCGATCGCGCGGCGGTTGTCGGCCAGGGCCTCGGCCCGCTCCCGCGGGTCGATCGCCGTGAAGAAGCCGCCCCGGCACAGCGTCGTCACCGTCAGGCCCGCGTCACGGACCAGCTTGGCCGTGGCCTCCAGGCCGTACGACTGGACCGGCTCACGCCACAGGCCGACGTTGACGACGCCCAGCTCACGGCAGGCCTCGACCAGTTCCGGCATCGACAGCTGCTTCACCGTCATCTGGTTGATGGAGAAACGCGCGAGCTCGGTCACTGGTTCACCCCGTACAGGGACAGCAGGTTCTTCATCCGCTCCTGCGCCAGCTTCGGGTCGGGGAACAGACCGAGGCCGTCGGCGAGTTCGTACGCCTTCGCGAAATGCGGGAGCGAGCGGGCCGACTGCAGGCCGCCGACCATCGTGAAGTGGGACTGGTGGCCGGCCAGCCAGGCCAGGAACACCACGCCCGTCTTGTAGAAGCGGGTCGGCGTCTGGAAGAGGTGGCGGGAGAGCTCGACCGTCGGGTCGAGGAGCGCGCGGAAGCCCGCGACGTCCCCGGTGTCCAGCACCCTGACCGCCTCGGCGGCCAGCGGGCCCAGCGGGTCGAAGATGCCGAGCAGGGCGTGGCTGAAGCCCCGCTCGTCGCCCGCGATCAGCTCGGGGTAGTTGAAGTCGTCGCCGGTGTAGCAGCGGACCCCGTCGGGGAGCCGGCGGCGCAGGTCCACCTCGCGCCGGGCGTCCAGCAGCGAGACCTTGATGCCGTCGACCTTGTCGGGATGGGCCGAGATCACCTCCAGGAAGGTGTCCGTCGCCGCGTCCAGGTCGGACGACCCCCAGTAGCCCTCCAGCGCCGGGTCGAACATCGGGCCGAGCCAGTGCAGGACGACCGGTTCGGCGGACTGGCGGAGCAGCCGGCCGTAGACCTCCAGGTAGTCCTCGGGGCCGGAGGCGGCCGCGGCGAGCGCCCGGGACGCCATCAGGATGGCCTGGGCGCCGGATTCCTCGACGACCGCGAGCTGCTCCTCGTAGGCCGCGCGGACCTCGGCGAGGGACGCCGGGCCGGTGAGCTGGTCGGTGCCCACGCCGCAGGCGATACGACCGCCGACCGACTTGGCCTCGGCGGCCGACCGGCGGATCAGCTCCGCCGCGCCCGCCCAGTCCAGGCCCATGCCGCGCTGCGCGGTGTCCATGGCCTCGGCGACACCCAGCCCGTGCGACCACAGATGGCGGCGGAAGGCGAGGGTGGCGTCCCAGTCGACGGCGGCGGGCGAGTCGGGGGACACGTCCGCGAACGGGTCGGCGACGACATGCGCCGCCGAGAAGACCGTGCGGGAGGTGAGCGGGGAACCGGTGGTGAGGGCGAGCGGCTCCTGGCGGGGCTCGTACGCCCTCAGGGACCCGCTCGCGTCCGGGAGCTGGATGGTCACAGGGAGATCTCCGGTACGTCGATACGACGGCCCTCGGCCGAGGAGGCGAGACCCAGCTCGGCGAGCTGGACACCGCGGGCACCGGCCAGCAGGTCCCAGTGGTAGGGCGCGTCGGCGTAGACGTGCTTGAGGAACAGCTCCCACTGGGCCTTGAAGCCGTTGTCGAACTCGGCGTTGTCCGGGACCTCCTGCCACTGGTCGCGGAAGACCTCGGTGGCGGGGATGTCCGGGTTCCAGACCGGCTTGGGGGTGGCCGAGCGGTGCTGGACGCGGCAGTTGCGCAAGCCCGCCACCGCCGAGCCCTCCGTGCCGTCCACCTGGAACTCCACCAGCTCGTCGCGGTTGACGCGGACGGCCCAGGAGGAGTTGATCTGGGCGATCGCGCCGCCCTCCAGCTCGAAGACGCCGTAGGCGGCGTCGTCGGCGGTGGCGTCGTACGGCTTGCCGTTCTCGTCCCAGCGCTGCGGGATGTGGGTGGCGGTGAGGGCCTGGACGGACTTCACACGGCCGAACAGCTCGTGGAGCACGTACTCCCAGTGCGGGAACATGTCGACGACGATGCCGCCGCCGTCCTCGGCACGGTAGTTCCAGGACGGGCGCTGGGCGTCCTGCCAGTCGCCCTCGAAGACCCAGTAGCCGAACTCGCCGCGCACGGACAGGATCCGGCCGAAGAAGCCGCCGTCGATGAGGCGCTTCAGCTTCAGCAGGCCGGGGAGGAACAGCTTGTCCTGGACGACGCCGTGCTTGATGCCGGCCTCGTCCGCCAGCCGGGCCAGGTTCAGGGCGCCCGCGAGACCGGTGGCGGTGGGCTTCTCGGTGTAGATGTGCTTGCCGGCCGCGATGGCCTTCTTCAGGGCTTCCTCGCGGGCGGAGGTGACCTGGGAGTCGAAGTAGATGTCCACGGTCTCGTCGGCGAGGACCGCGTCCAGGTCGGTCGAGACGTGCTCCAGCCCGTGCCGCTCGGCCAGTGCCCTGAGCGCGTGCTCACGGCGGCCGACCAGGATCGGCTCGGGCCACAGCACGGTGCCGTCGCCGAGGTCGAGGCCGCCCTGCTCGCGCAGGGCGAGGATGGAGCGGACCAGGTGCTGGCGGTAGCCCATGCGCCCGGTCACGCCGTTCATGGCGATACGCACCGTCTTGCGTGTCACGTCGTTCCCTTCGTACGCGGTCGTCGCGCCGCGTACGCCCACTGGTGAGCGTTGCAGCAAGCGCTTTCTACATACGAAGAAGCTAGCCTCTGAACGGTGGTCCGGACAAGACCGTGACCAGGACGAGTTGTTCGAGGGGGCGAACAACAGGGGGTGGGGGGCTTAAAGTCTGCTCGGAAACCTTGGCCACGGATTTCGTGAGGCCAGGGCTGCCGACCTGCTCGGAACCGTTGTCATGGCTCCGGGTGTGTACGAGGGCGACGACGAGATGCGCGACCGGAGGACGACGAGATGACGGTGACCCTGGCGGACGTGGCGGCCCGCGCGCAGGTCTCGCCCGCGACGGTGTCGCGCGTGCTGAACGGGAACTACCCCGTTGCCGCCTCCACCCGCGAGCGGGTGCTGAAGGCCGTGGACGAGCTGGACTATGTGCTCAACGGGCCCGCCAGCTCCCTGGCCGCCGCCACCTCCGACCTGGTCGGGATCCTGGTGAACGACATCGCCGACCCCTTCTTCGGGATCATGGCGAGCGCGATCCAGGCCGAGATCGGCGGCCCGGGCGGCCGTGCGGGCGGAGAGAGACTCGCGGTGGTCTGCAACACGGGCGGCTCCCCGGAGCGGGAGCTGACGTACCTCACGCTGTTGCAGCGGCAGCGTGCGGCGGCCGTGGTGCTGACCGGCGGGGCGATCGAGGACGCGGCGCACAAGGCGGCGATGGACGCGAAGGTGCGCAAGCTCACGGAGGCCGGGACACGGGTCGTACTGTGCGGGCGGCCGCCGGCACCGGAGACCGGGGCGATCGCGCTGACCTTCGACAACCGCGGGGGCGGGCAGAAACTGACCGAGCACCTGATCGGACTCGGGCACCGGCGGCTCGGCTACATCGCGGGCCCGGAGGAGCGGACCACGACCCGGCACCGGCTGGAGGGCCACCGGGCCGCGCTGGCCGCGCACGGCATCGAGGAGGACCCCCGGTGGACGGTGCACGGGCGCTACGACCGCAGGTCCGGCTACGAGGCGACGCTGGAGCTGCTGCGGCGTGACCCGTCGCTGACGGCGGTCGTCGCCGCGAACGACTCCGTCGCGCTGGGGGCGTGCGCGGCGCTGCGCGACTCCGGGCTGCGGATCCCGGAGGACGTGTCGGTGGCCGGGTTCGACGATCTGCCGTTCAGCATCGACGCGGTGCCTTCGCTGACGACGGTGCGGTTGCCGCTGGGCGAGGCCGGGGCGCGGGCCGGGCGGATCGCGATGCAGCGGGAGGAGGCGCCGCCCGGGGGGATCGCCTCGGTGCGGGGGGAGTTGATGGTGCGGGGGTCCTCCGGGGTGCCCCGGGTTTCCTAGCCCTGGGTCGTAGCCGCCCGGGCCTGCTGGGGGCTGCCGCCCCAGGCCCCCGCTTCGGCCTGAACGGCCTCGTCCTCAATCGCCGGACGGGCTGGGGTGTGGCTGATCGGCGTCGATCGTGTGCGCGCCGGACGGGCTGAGATGGGACCGGTCGGCGTAACCGGCGTCGATGACGGTCCTGGACGCGTCCCTGCGGTCGGGTGAAGGCGCCGACGAAGCACGGGTGCACTCCCAGATGGACGAAGCGGCCGCCGGGGACCCAGTACGCGGGCGATCTCACGGAGCACGGCGGCGTAGTCGGGCACGTCCGTGCCGGCCAGGACGCATACCGCGGCGGGCACCGAGCCGTTGGCCAAGGGCAGGCGCTGGGCGGCGTGGCCCAGCTGGGAGAGGCCGACACCGACGGGGCTCCAGCCGAGGGCGGCCACGGTCGGCGCGTGGGCGCCCGTGCCGCAGCACACGTCGAGGCAGGTGCTTCCGTCGCCGCGGCCCAGCAGGTCACCGAGGGTGGCATGGACGCGGCGGATGTAGTCCCGCCGTCCACCCGGGACATGAACTCGTTGTACCAATCGGCGTGTTCGTCGTACACGGCCGTCGTCTTCGAGGTCACCATGACCCGGACGCAAATGCCCCCGCGCGTGTCCGGCGGAGGAGTTCGCCGCGAGCGTGACGTACACGGATGCCCGGCGGCGATGAGTTTCGCGTCGTACGCCGGTCTGCAGTGCCGTCATCAAAAGCCCTCCTCTCCCGAGAGAAAGCGGAGTGAGTCCCATGCGCATCGTGATCACCGAGTTCATCAGCCTGGACGGCGTCGTACAGGCGCCGGGCGGGCCGCAGGAGGACACCGACGGGGGCTTCGCGCACGGCGGCTGGTCGCACCCGTACTTCGACGAGGAGGTGCTGGGCGGCGCCTTCGACGCGGGGCTGGGCAGAGCCGAGGCGCTGCTGTTCGGGCGGCGGACGTGGCAGACGATGGCGGGGGCCTGGCCCGAGCGGGCCGGGGACCCCTTCGCCGACCGAATGAACTCCCTGAAGAAGTACGTCGTCTCCAGCACGCTCGCCGAGGCCGACCTCACCTGGAACAACACCTCCCTCATCCCCGGCGACCAGGCCGTGGCCAGGATCCGGGAGCTGCGCGAGTCCGAGGGCGGCGACCTCGCGATGATGGGCAGCCCGACGCTCGTGCGGACGCTGCTGTCCGAAGGCCTGGTCGACGAGCTCCAGCTCATCGTCATGCCGGTGATCCTCGGCGGCGGCAAGACGATCTTCCCCGCCGACGGGTCGAAGCACCCCATGGAGCTGGTCTCCACGACCACCGCCAAGACCGGCGCCCAGGTGTGCGTGTACCGGCCGGCGGCCCCGACGGAAGGCTAGGTCGTGCCCGCAAAGTCCCGCCTGCCCCCGCGATCCCTAAGGCCTGCCGTTCAAACCCCGCCGCAGACGCCGGCAAGGTGCCGCCGATTCGAAACCGCCTAGCGGCGGGTGAGGCGGGTGAAGGTGGCCCCGTTGGGGAAGGCGGTGCGCTCGGCGACGTCGAAGACCGTGGGGTCGAAGGCACCGTCGAATACCGAGATTCCGGTACCGGCGACGACCGGATACGTCTTGATCAGCAACTCGTCCAGCTCGGGCAGCAGGGTGCCCGCGAGCCGGCCGCCCCCGCAGAGCCAGATGTCCAGGCCGGTGCCCGTCTCGCCCTTGAGCTCGCGGACGAGGGCGAGCGGGTCGCCCGGCACGACGGTGACGGCCGGGTCGGTGTCCGGCTTGAGGGTGCTGGACACCACGTACTGGCGCAGGTGCGCGTACGGGCTGGTGATCCCGTTGTCGAGGGCGGGACGGTAGGCGCCGAGGCCCATGACGACGGTGTCGAAACGCCGGTTGGGCGCGTCGGCGACACCGACGGCCGCGCGGTAAGCGGTCGGGACGGTCTCCGGGTACAGCGAGTTCATCCAGGTCGAGTAGGCGGCGGCCTGCTGCTCGTCGCCCTGCGGAAAGAAGTCGAACTCGCCGCCGGGGCCGGCGATGCGGCCGTCGAGCGAGACGCCGATGTAGTACACGAGCTTTCGCATAGCGATCCCCCACACGTAGTACTCTACTTGAAGTGGTTTGAACGTAGTACTACACATGGAGTGGTGTCAATGGTGAGGCGGAACGACCAGCGGCGTGCGGCCCTCGTCGACGCGGCGATCGAGGTGCTGGCCCGGGAAGGCGCACGCGGCATGACGTTCCGCGCGGTGGATGCCGAGGCGGCCGTTCCTACCGGTACGGCGTCCAACTACTTCGCCAGCCGCGACGACCTGTTCACTCAGGCCGGCGCCCGGGTCTACGAGCGACTCCAGCCCGACGAGGCCACGATCGCCCGCCAGCGGGCGGCCGGCCGCGACCGGGAAACCTATGCGGAGCTGATGCGCGAACTCGTCGGCCGCGTCGCCTCCTTCCGCACCGGCTACCTCGCGCTGCTGGAACTCCGCCTCGAAGCCACCCGCCGCCCCGAACTGCGCAGGGTCCTCACCGAACGCGTCCGGGCCGACGTCGACGCCAACGTCGCCTATCACGAGGCCTCCGGCCTCCCCGGCGACGCCACGGCGGTCAAGCTGCTCATGCTGACGCTGAACTGGCTGATCGTTGAGCAGCTCACCCTGCCGGACGTCTTCACGGAGGCGGAGCGGGAGCGACTGGTGACGGCCGCCGTGGAGCGCATCGTGGTGACGGAATAGCTGGCCCGGCCCCAGAATGCCGTCCGCCGTTCCGAATGCTGTCCGCCGATCCGAAAGAAACGGCCTGGCCCGGATGTCCTGGACGATCTAAGCTCGACCCATCGGATCTCTGACTGAGTCAACTATCGATACGAGGGCCGGACCCATGACCGTCCAGGACATCCGCTCCTTCAACCGCTTCTACACGAACGTGATCGGCGCGCTCGACTACGGCCGCCACATGTACGCCCCCTACACCCTCACCGAGTCCCGCGTGCTCTACGAGCTCGCCCACGCACCGCGCACGGACGCCGCCGACCTGCGGACCCAGCTGCATCTGGACGCCGGGTACCTGACCCGCATCCTGAACAAGTTCGAGCAGGACGGACTGGTCGAGCGCGGCCCGTCCGAGACGGATCCGCGCCGCCGCCGCATCACCCTCACCGCGCCCGGCCGGGAGGCCGCCGCGCTGCTCGACGAGCGGGCCCGGGAGACGGTCGGGGCGATGCTGGACACGGTGCGGGCCGAGGACCGGCCCCGGCTGGCGGAGGCCCTGCGGACTGTCCGGGAGCTTCTCGGCGACGGCCGGGCGCCACGCCCCGAGGACGTCGTCCTGCGCGAGCCCGCCCCCGGCGACCTCGGCTGGATCGTGGAGCGCAATGCCGCGCTGTACGCCGCCGAGTACGGCTTCAACCTCGAGTACGAGGGTCTCGTCGCCCGTATCGTCGCCGATTACGGCGAGGACCACGACCCGCGTCTGGACCGCACCTGGATCGCCGAGCTGGACGGCCGTCGGGTGGGGTGCGTGATGTGCGTACGGGACGACGCGCCCGGCGCCGCCCGGCTCCGGCTGTTGCTCGTCGAGCCCGACGCGCGCGGCCTGGGCATCGGCGACCGGCTGGTGGGTGCCCTCGTCGACTTCGCCCGCGAGGCCGGCTACCGCGAGGTGGTCCTGTGGACCAACGACATCCTCGGCGCGGCCCGCCGCATCTACCAGCGCCACGGCTTCGAGCTGGTCGCGGAGAAGCCGCACCACTCCTTCGGCCAGGACCTGAACGGCCAGGACTGGCGATTGGATCTTTCCGCAACGCCCGAGTGATGAAGGGGAGTCGCGGGCGGTGGTGCCGGGTAGGGTCCGTCCACATGAAGCTGGCGTTCTCCACCCTCGGTGTCCCCGGCATGCCCCTGCCCGACGTCCTGCGGCTCGCGACCGCGCACGGCTACCACGGCGTGGAGCTGCGCACCCACCCGGAGGAACCGGTCCACACCGGCCTCGACCCGTCTCAGCGGGCCGAGGTGGCGGCCGCGTTCAAGGGGTCGGGCGTAGAGATCCTGGGCCTGGCGGGCTACGCGCGCGTCGCCGCGCCGGGCGACGACGAACCCGTCCTGGCCGAGATCCGCTCCCTCCTCGACCTGGCCCGCGACCTCGGCGCCCCCTACGTCCGCGTCTTCCCCGGCGGCGACCTGGACGTCCAGACCTCCGAGGAGGCCGACGCGACGGCCGCCCGGCGCCTGGGCACGGCCGCCGAGTACGCGAACGACCTGGGCGTACGCATCCTCCTGGAAACCCACGACTCGCACCGCACCGCCGCCGACGCGATGCGCGTCCTCGGCCTCGTCGGCCACCGTCAGGTCGGCGCCCTCTGGGACGTCATGCACACCTGGCTGGGCGGCGAACAGCCCTCGGAGACCTACGCGGCGCTCTCCCCCCACCTCGGCTACGTCCAGGTCAAGGACATCGCCTCCGCCGAGGACACCACGCCGCTACCCCTCGGCGCGGGCGTCCTGCCCCTGGCGGAGTGCGTCGAGGTCCTCTCCCGCCACAACTGGGACGGCTGGCTGTGCTGGGAGTACGAGAAGCGCTGGTACGAGACGGCCCAGCCGCTGCCGGACCTGCTGGGCGCCGGGCGTGAGCATCTGAACAGGCTGCTGAACGACTCCGCGTGACGACCGAGCCCGCTTCGGCGGGCGGCGGGCCGTCCGCCCCCGCCAGCTCACACGAGTCAACCTACGGTCATGTCGCAATGCACGTGCATACGCGGAGTCAACAGCCGGGCTCAATTGTCAGTGTCATCCTGTACGATTCCCGGCCCCGTATGGGACCTACCGGTTACGCGTCGGTAGATGGGGACGATCAGGACATCTACGCGCGCGAACCGGTGTGCGTTGCATCACCGGCAGGTATGTGAGTTGCGACACTTTCACATGCGCACGATTTTTCTGAGCTGGCCGAACGCTCAGTTCCGCCCCGGAATGGGAGAGGCCGCTTCCGTCTCAACATGTTTCCGGGTCTCGCATCAACCTTGCGCACAAGGCAAGATGGGCGTCGCCGCGTCATAGCAATACATACGGGGCGGATCTTGGTGAACGCGCGCTCGACGCGCGGGCAACTGAAGAGAGCCCCATCTCCGGTCGCTGCCAAGCTGCAGAGATGAGGCCCTCCGGCATCACCAGAACGGGCAGGACCCCGGCCGCGAGGCCGGGGTTCTTCCTTCAGTGGCCCAGGGCCTCCCTGACGATCTTGTAGATCGCGAAGATCGGACCGAGCCAGCGGGCCTTGTTGTAGACACGGTCCGCCTTGGTGTTCTGGTGCCCCTCAGGCTGTGGAGCCATTGGGCCGCCCCCTTTCCGGTCCACGTTCGTGAACCCCGCGGGAACGCCCACGACGTGTCGCGGACCTCCGGGGAGCGGTGGTAGCGCAATACAGTACCGGGCACCACAGGCAACCACGGTGCTCGCAAGTCACCCCTATGGGGTACCGGGGCCAAGTCGCCCTGGCACGGCGTGACGTGATGGCGTGGCCGTCTTGCCACACTTGTGGCGATCAAGGCAACTGCCATTGCTTTTCGTCGCGTTCGAAAGGGGACGGGGTGTCAGGCTCCATGGTCGGCGTCGCGCAAATCACACTGCCCGGGGTGACGGAGTGTGCGCAGAAATCCGTACTCGGCGCCACGGTCGGTGCCTTTTCGGGCCGCTCCGGTCGCTCAACTGCCCCACGGCGCACATCCGATGGCCAACTCCGTGCACGTAACGGTCTGTAGGAGTCCGTCGGCCGGACGCGCGACGGACCGGCGAGGTCGGGAGAGCCGGCGGCGCGAGCCCGAGCGCGCACACAAATCGGATTGCCGCCCCACGTTCGCCTGACTAGCGTCCACCACCATGCCCCCGACACTGCGCACCCCCCGCCTCCTCCTGGACCCCTACACCCCGGAGGACGAAGAGCGCTTCGTCGCGCTGTTCCAGGACCCGAGGGTGTCGCGGTGGATGGGGGACGGTCCTTCGCCCGAGGCGGACGACCGGGCCCTGTTCGGGCGGATCTTCAGTAAGGTCTACGCCCAGGACCTGTTCGACGTGTGGGCGGTCCGGCACGACGGGCTTTTGATCGGGCACGCGGAGATCAAGCGGACCGACGCGGTGGACGGCCACGAGATCGTCTACGCGCTGGCTCCCGAGGCCTGGGGCGGCGGCCTCGGGACGGAACTGGCCGAGGCGCTCGTGGGGTACGGGTTCCGGACGCTCGGGCTCAGCGAGGTGCACGCCACCGTGGACGCACGGAACACGGCCTCGCTGCACCTCCTCGGCAGGATCGGATTCGCGCACGTCAGGGACATCGAAGAGGACGACGGGAGTCTCACCCACGTGCTGACCCGACCGGCGCGGTGATCTTCTCAAGAATCCGGCAAGAAATTCTTACCCGCGCGTGCAACCCTTCGCGGCCCTTGGCAGTCGTACATGGTGTCAGGACTTCTGGGGGGAGATCTGGGGGGATCGCGGGGTTCCTGACGGGAGGGGAAAAGCCGAGGGGGCCCGGTCGACGGACCGGGCCCCCTCGAAACCGTTCAAGGCGCCTCCGAACCGGTTCAAAGGCGCCTCAGAAGAAGACGCCGCACCTCAGCAGCACATTCGCGTACGGCCGTGCCTCGCCCGTGCGGACGATCAGCCGCGCACCCGCCGACAGCTCCTTGAGCCGCTCGTGCGAGACGAGGTCCAGCGACGGCAAGCAACCATCCAGGAGCGCCGAAGCCTCCGGGTTCGCCTCCCGCACCTCCGTCGCCGCCGTCGCACCCTCGACCACCAGCTCGGCCAGCAGCCCTTCCAGCACCTCGGCGAACGCCGGCACCCCGGCCCGGAAGGCCAGGTCCACCACCCGGGGGCCGTCGGGAATGGGCATGCCCGCGTCGCACACCAGCACCCCGTCCCCGTGGCCCAGTTCGGCCAGCGCACCGGCGAGGTGGCGGTTCAGTATTCCGGCCTTCTTCACAGCTCAGCGACCTCCGCCGCCGTCGGGAAGGACGCCTGTGCGCCCTCCTTCGTCACGGTCGCCGCCCCGACCCGGGCCGCGTACGACGCCGCCTCCGCGAGGGACTCGCCCGCCCCCAGCCGGAAGGCCAGCGCCGCGGTGAACGCGTCTCCCGCGCCGGTCGTGTCCACGGCGCTCACCTTCACGGACGGGACCCGGGAGACACCCTCCGACGACGCCACCAGCGCACCTTCCCCGCCGAGCGTCACCACCACCGACCGCGGCCCCTTCGCGAGCAGTATCCGGGCCCAGTCCTCCGGTCTGTCCCCCACGGCGGACGAACCCAGGATCACCTTCGCCTCGTGCTCGTTGACGATCAGCGGGTCGCAGGCCGCCAGCACCTCCGGCGGGAGGGGACGCGGCGGCGACGGGTTCAGTACGAAACGGCTCTCCGGAGCCAGGTTCCGTACGACCGCCACCACCGTCTCCAGCGGGATCTCCAGCTGCGCCGACACCACCCGGGAGCCCTGGAAGAGGCACGCGGCGGCGCTCACGTCCTCCGGGGCCAGCCGGCCGTTGGCGCCCGGCGAGACCACGATGCTGTTGTCCCCGGACGGGTCGACGGTGATCAGGGCGACACCGGTCGGCGCGCCGCCCACCAGGACACCCACCGTGTCGACACCGGCCTCCCGCTGCGACTCCAGCAGCAGCCGGCCGTGCGCGTCGTCGCCGACCCGGGCCAGCAGAGCCGTACGGGCCCCGAGCCGGGCGGCCGCGACCGCCTGGTTCGCGCCCTTGCCGCCCGGGTGGACGGCCAGATCGGAGCCGAGCACGGTCTCGCCGGCACCGGGCCGGCGCTCGACACCGATCACCAGGTCGGCGTTGGCCGACCCCACGACCAGGAGGTCGTAGTCGTACATGAGTTGTCTCCCCACGTGAGTGACATGGCCGGGCGGGCCCGTGCGCTGGGCGCCGCCCGGCCGTTCCCCGATGCCAGCGGTATCAGCGATATCGGCGATATCAGCCGCTGAAGCCGGCCACGTTCTCCTTCGTGACCACCTTCACCGGCACCTTCACCGTCTCCTCGACCTTCTTGCCCTGGAGCGCCTTGAGGGCGTTGTCCACGGCGATCTTCCCGAGCTGCGACGGCTGCTGCGCCACCGACGCGTACAGGCTGCCGCCCTCGACCGCCTTCAGTCCGTCAGGCGTGCCGTCGAAGCCGACCACGGAGACCGACTTGCCGGCCTTGGAACCCAGCGCCTTGATCGCGCCGAGCGCCATCTCGTCGTTCGCGGCGATGACGCCCTGGACGTCCGGGTGGGCCTGGAGCAGGTTCGACATCACGTCGAGGCCCTTGGTGCGGTCGAAGTCCGCGGGCTGCTGGGCGACGACCTGGATGCCCGGGTAGGCCTTGAGGCCGTTGGCGAAGCCCTGCGCGCGCTCGCGGGCCGCGGAGGTGCCCGCCTGGCCCTGGAGGATCACGATCTTGCCCTTGCCGCCGAGCTTCTCGCCGATCGACTTGGCGGCGAGTTCACCGCCGGCGACGTTGTCGGAGGCGACCAGTGTGTCCAGCTTGGCGTTGTTGACGACGCGGTCCACGGCGATGACCGGGATGTCAGCCTTGTCGGCGGCCTTCACCGAGTTGCTGGCCGCGTCCGAGTCCACCGGGTTGACGATGATCGCGCCGAGCCCGGAGCTGGTGAAGTTCTGCAGCTGGTTGGCCTGCTGCGAGGCGTCGTTCTGGGCGTCCGTGACGGTCAGGTCCACGCCCAGCTTCTTCGCCTCGGCCTGGGCGCCCGCCCGGATCTGCACGAAGAAGGGGTTGTTGAGGGTGGACAGCGACAGGCCCATCTTCGGGGTGCTCGCGGCGGAGGAGCCGTTGTGCAGGAACGACGTGGCGCCCACGATCGCGACGGTGACCACGGCCGCGAGCCCGTACGTCGCCGCCTGCTTGCCCCTGCCTCCCTGAGAGGTACCGGCGGTCCCCGGAGTGGCCCCCGCCTTGCGCCGCAGCGTGTCGAACAGCACCGCCAGCGCGATGACGACACCGATGACGACCTGCTGCCAGAACGCCGACACGTTCAGCAGGTTCAGCCCGTTGCGCAGCACGGCCAGGATCAGCGCGCCGATCAGCGTGCCGGACGCCTTGCCCGTACCGCCGGCCAGGGACGCGCCGCCGATGACGACCGCCGCGATCGCGTCCAGCTCGTAGCCGTCGGCGGCCTGCGGCTGCGCGGAGGACAGCCGGGCGGCCAGGACGACACCGGCGACGGCGGCGAAGACGCCGGAGAAGGCGTAGATGGCGAGCTTCTGCTTCTTCACGCGCAGGCCGGACAGCCGCGCGGCTTCCTCGTTGCCGCCGATGGCGTACATCGAGCGGCCGATGTAGGTACGGCCGAGCACGAATGCCGCGATCAGACCCATCACGATCATGACCAGGACCGGCACGGGCAGCCAGCCGCCGAGCGTGTCCCCGAGGTGGGAGACCGAGTCGGGCAGGGCGATCGGGGAGCCCTCGGAGATGACGAGGGACAGACCGCGGGCCACCGACAGCATGGCCAGCGTCGCGATGAACGGCGGCAGCTTGCCGTAGGAGATCAGGATGCCGTTGACCAGACCGCACACGACACCGGTCGCTATGGCCAGCAGGACGGCGGCGAACACCGGGACGCCCGCCGAGGTGGCGCTCCACGCGAGGACCGTGGCCGACAGCGCGGCGACCGAGCCGACCGACAGGTCGATGCCCGCCGAGACGATCACGAAGGTCACGCCGAAGGCGAGGATGGCGGTCACGGCCGCCTGGACGCCGACGTTGAGGAGATTGTCCGTCGTCAGGAAGTCGCCGGACAGCGCCGACATCGCGACGACCAGGACGATGAGCGCGGTGAGCGCGCCGTTGTCGAGCAGCAGGCGGCGCAGGCCCCCCGAGGCGGCTCCCGCGCCCGTCGTGCTCTTGAGCGTGTCAGTGGCCACGGGAGGCCTCCTTGTCAGTGCTGGGGTTGCTTACTGCGAGCGCCATCACGGCGTCCTGAGTGGCCTCGTCGGCGGAGAGCTCACCCGCGATCCGGCCCTGGGCCATCACCAGCACCCGGTCGCTCATGCCGAGCACCTCGGGCAGATCGCTGGAGATCATGAGTACGGCGGCACCGGCCGCCGTCAGTTCGTTGATCAGCTGGTAGATCTCTACCTTGGCGCCGACATCGATACCGCGCGTCGGCTCGTCGAGGATCAGCACCCTGGTCTCGGCGAGCAGCCACTTGCCGATGACGACCTTCTGCTGGTTGCCGCCGGACAGCGTGCGCACGTGCTGGCCGAGGCCCGCCATCCGCACGCCGAGCTGCTCGGCGATCCGCGCGGCGGCCTCCCGCTGGCCCTTCAGATCGACGAGCCCCGCGCGCGTGGCCGACCGCAGCGTCACCAGGCCGAGGTTCTCCTCGACCGACGCGTCCAGCACCAGGCCCTGGCCCTTGCGGTCCTCGGGGATGAGCCCGATGCCGGCGGTCATGGCAGCGTTGACGTCGTGACCCTTCAGGGCGGCCCCGGAGACCTTCACGGCTCCCTTGTCGTACGGATCGGCCCCGAAGAGCGCCCGCACGACCTCGGTACGACCGGCGCCCACGAGCCCGGCGATGCCGACGACCTCACCGGCGCGCACCTCGAAGCTGACGTCGTGGAAGACCCCGTCGCGGGTGAGCCCCTCGACGGAGAGCAACGCGGCTCCCGCCTCGGCCCGCTCACGCGGGTACTGCTGCTCGATCGACCGCCCCACCATGAGCCGCACCAGCTCGTCCTCGGGCGTGGCGGCGGGCACCTGGCCGACGCTCTTGCCGTCCCGGATGACCGTGACCCGGTCGCCCAGGGCGGCGATCTCCTCCAGGTGGTGCGTGATGAAGACGATCCCGACGCCGTCCTCGCGCAGCTTGCGCACGATCGCGAAGAGCTTCTCGACCTCCTCGGAGGTGAGCACGGCGGTCGGCTCGTCCATGATCAGCACGCGCGCGTCCAGGCTGAGCGCCTTGGCGATCTCGACCATCTGCAGGCGTGCGATACCGAGTTCGCGCACCCGCGCGCGTGGCGAGACGCTGACCCCGACGCGCTTCAGCAGCACCTCGGCGTCCGCCTCCATCCGCTTGCGGTCGATCATCCCGAACCGGCGCGGCTGGCGCCCCAGGAAGATGTTCTCGGCGACCGTCAGATCGGGAACGAGGTTGAACTCCTGGTAGATGGTGGCGATCCCGAGCCGCTCGGAGTCCTGCGCACCCTGGATGCGCGTCTCCTCACCGCCGACCATGATCCGCCCGCCATCGGGGGTGTAGGCGCCGGAGAGCATCTTGATGAGGGTGCTCTTGCCCGCGCCGTTCTCACCGAGCAGCACATGCACCTCGCCCCGGCGCAGGTCGAAGTCCACGCCGTCCAGCGCGACCACACCCGGGAAGGTCTTCCGTATGCCCTCGATGCGCAGCAACTCGTCCGCGTTGCTCACGTCTGGCTCCTGTTCGTTACGGGGGACGGCTCCAAAGAATCCGGTTGCTCGCCGCACGAGCGGCGGACGACGAGCCGGGCGGGGAGGGTGACGGACTCCCCGGGCCGGCCCTCGATCCGGGCGACCAGCGCGCGCACCGCGGCACGCCCCAGCTCACCGGTCGGCTGGGCGATCGCGGTGATGGGCGGATCGGTATGCACGAACCAGGGGATGTCGTCGAAGGCGGCCAGCGCGATGTCCTCCGGCACGCGCACGCCACGCGCGCGTACGGCGTCCAGCGCGCCGAGCGCCATCAGGTTGTCGGCCGCGAACACGACCTCGGGCGGCTCGGCCAGATCGAGGAACCCCTCGGTGACCCGGCGCCCGCTCTCGGCCTGGAAGTCGCCCTGCCCTATGTAGGCGTCGGGGAGTTCGAGGCCGTACGCGGCGAGCGCCTCCCGGAAGGCCTCCACACGCTCCCGGCCGGTCGTGGTCGCCGCCGGTCCCGCGATGATCGCGAGCCGCCGGTGCCCGAGCCCGTGCAGATGCGCCACGAGATCCCGCACGGCGGTCCGGCCGTCCGCCCGCACCACCGGCACGTCCACGCCCGGGATCCACCGGTCCACGAAGACCATGGGTGTCCCGGCCCGGGCGGCGTCGAGCATCAGCGGCGAGCCGCCGTCGGTGGGGGAGACGAGGAGTCCGTCGATGCGCCGGTCCAGCAGGTTCCGTACGTGGTGGTCCTGGAGGTCGGGCCGCTCGTCGGCGTTGCCGATGATGACGCTGTAGCCGAGCGCGCGGGCCTCCTCCTCGACGGAGCGGGCCAGTTCGGTGAAGTAGGGGTTCATCACGTCGCTGATGACCAGCCCGAGGGTGTGGGTCTGGTCGGTGCGCAGGGAGCGGGCGACGGCGTTCGGGCGGTAGCCCAGGGCCCCGACGGCGGCCAGCACGCGTGCGCGTGCGTCGGCGCTGACCGACGGATGGTCGTTCAGGACGCGCGAGACCGTGGCGACGGAGACGCCTGCCTCGGCAGCGACGTCCTTGATGCTGGCCACCGCCGCTCCACCTCCTTGTGGATCAGTCGTGGGAGCGCCCCGTGCGAACACTCGGGGAACTCGTGGAATCGATTACATCGACGGGTGGATGGAATCGATTACACGCCGGTAAATCAAGACCCCGACGGCACCTCGAAACCGGATCGTGATGTCGCGGGAGGCTCCCCGGCGGTTCAGGGTGGAAGGAGGAGGTCCGTTTCCACGGCGAGCGGAGGAGTCATGACGGCGGCGACCCGGAACGACGTACCCGTCGCCCTCGAAGGCGACGGCGTGGAGGTACGCAACATGCCGATCGGGGGTGACATGTCGGTGAGCTACATCCGCCTGCCGCAGGGCACCGACATGGGCCCGGCCCTCAAGGGCCTGCCCGACGACGCGTGCCAGTGCCCCCACTGGGGCTACCTGATGAAGGGGCGGATCAGGATGAGCACGGCATCCGGCGAGGAGGAGTACGAGGCGGGGCAGGCGTACTACTGGGCTCCGGGCCATGTGCCGCTCGCCCTGGAGGACAGCGATCTGGTGGAGTTCTCCCCGACCGACGAATTCAAGCAGGTCATCGAGCACGTGGTGGCGCAGTCCGGGTGAGACGGGCAGGGGGTTCCCCAGGGGCCGATGAGTTTCGCCGGCCGGAGGGGTCCACCCCTCATCGACCACAGGAGGAGCCCCGTGCCTCAGCTACTGCGCGTGCAGAACTTCAACGTCTCGAGCGACGGATTCGGCGCCGGTGAGAACCAGAGCCTGGAGCGTCCGTTCGGCCACGCCGACCCCGGGACGATGTTCGCCTGGGCCGGGGCCACGGCGAGCTGGCCCAACCGCACGGAACCCGGCGGCAGCCGTGGCCTCGACGACTACCTCACGCGCGACTTCGCCAACAATATCGGCGCCGAGATCATGGGCCGCAACAAGTTCAGTCCTCACCGCGGCCCCTGGCAGGACCACGACTGGAAGGGCTGGTGGGGCGAGGAACCCCCCTTCCACACGCCGGTGTTCGTGATGACCCACCACGAGCGCCCCTCCTTCACCCTCTCCGACACCACGTTCCACTTCGTCGGCGGCGACCCGGCCGAGGTCCTCGCCCAGGCGCGGGAAGCGGCGCAGGGCAAGGACGTCCGCCTCGGGGGAGGGGCCGCCACCATCCGGGAGTTCCTCGACGCGGACCTGGTCGACACACTGCACGTGGCGGTCTCGCCGGGCGTGAAGCTCGGGTCGGGCTCACGGCTCTGGGAGTCACCCGACGAGCTCCTCGACCGCTTCCACCGCGACGTCGTACCGAGCCCGAGCGGGGTGACGCACCACCTCTTCTGGAGACGGTGAGGCAAGTGGAGCGTTCGGGACAACGGGGAGTCTGGCTACCTGAGCTTTCACGGCCGGGTGCGGCCCGATCGCTCCACTCAACCATTCTCCCCGCGCGCCGCTAGTCGCCCTCCCCGGCCGCGGCCTCCCGCACCCCGGCCAGAAAGCCCCTGATCGCGGCCAGTTCCCGCTCGTCGTACCCGCTCAACAGGCCCACCGCCCGGTCGATCAAGGGCCCGAAGTGCTGCCGGCCGAGGGCGATCGCGCCCTCGGTCACCTCGATACCGACCTTGCGACGGTCCCGCTCGCCGCGCACCCGCCGCACATGCCCGGCCCGCTCCAGCCGGTCGACCAGTGCCGTGGTCCCGGCCGAGTTCAGCCCGAGCGCGGCACCGAGTCGCCCCGCCGTGGTCTCCTCACCCGCGCGGTGGGCGTCCATCAGGACGATCAGCGCCCGCACATCGGTGGGATGCATGCCGTTGCGCTGGGCGAACCGGGCGCTGTGCCGCCCCAAGTCGACGGTCACAGCGCGCAGGAGATGGACGATCTCCATCTCCTCGTACCTCTGGTCGGGCACCCGTGGCCTCCGACTATCATCTCGGTCAACAAGTATCTCACTGAGCGAGATAATAAGGGAGCTCTGGCTCATGAGCGCTCGCGATACGTACGACATGGACGGCTTCCTCGCCGCCTACGACAGGGTCATGGCCAAGTGGCCGGCATCGCGTGAGGCCGCGACCGTGCCCACGCCCTTCGGTGAGACGCACGTGAACATCTGTGGCCCGGCCGACGCCCCTCCCCTCCTCCTGCTCCCGGGAGGCGGAAGCGCGACCTCCGCCTCCTGGTACCGGCAGGCCGCCGAACTCTCCCGCGTCCACCGGCTGTACGCCGTCGACCTGATCGGCGCCCCGGGCCGCAGCACACCGGCCCCCGGCCGCCACCCCCGTACGACCGCCGACCTGGTGTCCTGGCTGGACGCGCTCCTCAAGGGCCTCGGCCTCGCGGAGACCGACCTGGGCGGGCACTCGTACGGCGCCTGGATCGCGTTGCGGTACGCCCTGCGCGCGCCCCACCGGGTACGCCGGCTGGTCCTCCTGGACCCGACCTACTGCTTCGCCAAGATGAAGTGGGCCTACGGAGCGCACGCGGTGCGGATGCTGCTGCGGCCCACGCCCCGCCGGGTCCGGACGTTCCTGGAATGGGAGACCGGGGGCGCCGCGCTCGACCCCGACTGGCTCGCTCTCCAGGAGGCGGCCGCGGGCTTCCCCGGCGTGCGCCCGGTGGTGGGGCCACGCCCGAACCCGGGCGCGCTGCGAGCCTTGGACCTGCCGGTCCTCGTGCTCCTCGCCGAGAACACCCGGACCCACAACCCGTCCAAGGTGGCCGCACGCGCCGGGAAACTGCTGCCACGCGCCACGACGGCCACACTGCCGAACGTCTCCCACCACGCCCTGCCGCACGCCGCCCCGGCCGAAGCGAGTCGCCGCATCACCGACTTCCTGACCGGGCCGGCCGGCTGAGCCCGGCCCACGCCGACTACGCACAGCTGACCAGCACAACGGCTCCCACGGTCTCGACCCAGAAGTAGAACCAGGACGGGTAGAACGCCGACGGTCGCTCCACCACCCGCGCCGCCAACCGCCCGAACGCCATCCCCGCCAGCGACACCGCCACCGTGATCACCACGCCGGACCGTAGATCGCCGGAGGCGCCGAGGGCTGTCCAGGCGAGGAGGGCACCGACAGCTACACCAAAACCGCCGTAGACAGCCCGGACTTCAGCACGCGCCTCGGGAACGGACAGCTCGATCCCGAAGGGCCGAATGAGCGTCCTCGGAGCGACAAGCCCGAAGAGGCCCATTCCCAGGAAGAACAGCGCGACGGCGCCGACGAGGACGGAGGACATGACCGCGAGGGTGTCGCAGGAGCGCGCCGGTCCTCAATTACCTCCAAGGTCATGGTCTTTCGCGCGGACAGAGGCGTGCCCCTCTGCTTTCCGCGACCCGCCTGACGTCCCGCAGGCACTCGGTGAGCCTCAGAGCCAGGTAGCGCACTTCCGCGCTCGTCACCCGGCGTTCCGCGAGGAGTGCGTCGGCGTGCCCGAGCAGGTCGTCCGCCATGCCGAGCTGTACGTCCTCGATGTCGTCGGCGAGACGGGAGACGTAGCCCGTGCCGTCGCCCACGAGGTAGCACGGCTTTCCGTCGATACCGGTCCATGGCAACAGGCGTTCGTGTGCTCCACCGGTCATGCGCCCGACTCCGTCATCAGGCACGCACACCGGCAGGGGATCGGTGCCGACGATCGCCGTCGCCGCCCGCGAGGCGGGAACAGGATGCGGAGGATCGGCTCGAGGAGCCGGGCGATTCGGTCTGTCATGTCTGTCGGCCTACCTTCTCACCTGCGGTGACTGCGTTCTGTGCTGAATCACTCACAGAGTGGGGTCGGCTCTGGCTACGCTGCCAGGGGTCGGAGCTTGACATCGCGCTTGTCAAGAAGAGGAGTTGGCCGATGGACGATCGCCGCGCACTTCGAACGCCGCGTCAGAAGTACGGAGAGGAGCTGCGGCTGAGGCGGACAGCGGTCGGCCTCACCCAGGAGGAACTGGGCGACCAGGTCGTGTGCTCACCCACGCTGATCAGCCACTTCGAGGCGGGGAGGCGCCTGCCGAAGCCGGATGACGCGCTGCGGATCGACCGGGCGCTGGGGACGGACGGGTTCTTCGCGCGGTGGCTGGAGGATCTGGAGAGCAAGTACGACCCTCGCTTCGCTGCCGCCGCCGAACTGGAGCGACAGGCGAGGCTGATCCAGCATTTCGCACTCACACTGGTTCCCGGCCTGCTTCAGACGCCTGATTACGCGCGGGCCGTCTTCGCCGCCTACCGTCCCAACTCCACAGACGAGGAACTTGACAGGCAAGTTGTCATTCGAACAGAGCGTGTCCGGATTCTCGACGGGCCGTCGCCTCCGGTCGTCTGGACGCTTCTCGACGAGTCCGTGCTGCGACGCCGCGTCGGTGGCCCACGGGTAATGGCGGAGCAGCTGCACAGGCTCGCGGACCTGGCCGAGGCGCGACGAATTCGGCTGCACGTTGTTCCGTACGGCGTGGGTGCGCATCCGCTCATGGAGAGCCTGCTCATCCTGATGAGCTTCGAGGACTCCGCCCCTGTGGCATACGTCGACGCGTTCGAGACCGGGCGCCTGATGGACGATCCGGCGCTGGTGAGTGCTTGCCAGACCGCCTACGCTCTGGCCCTGAGCGACGCGTTGTCGCAGCAGGATTCACTGGCCCTCGTCAGGTCGGCAGCGGAGGAACACGCACATGACCAGCAGTGAGCGCACCGGGTGGTTCAAGTCCAGCTACAGCGGCGGTAGTCAAGCCGACTGCCTCGAAGTCGCCTGCGGCCACCCCGACATCCCCGTCCGAGACAGCAAGAACACCCCCGGCCCCACCCTGACCTTCTCGGCAACCGGCTGGACCGCCTTCGTCACCGCCCTCAAGGACGGTCACCTCACCGCCGCAAGCTGTAACTGACCAGCGACGCGCCCACCACCGACCCGAACGCTGGCAGCAGAAACTGTGCGAAGGCCTCCCAGCCCCACACGATCCCCGCGCACGCCGCCGTGACGTTGATGGCCAGGGACATGATCCACAGGGCGACGCTCTGGGCCTGGGGTGACATCGTTCCTCGTCGTCATTCGGTCCGGGGCGTCAAGGGCGTTCGGGCCTGGGGGACGCGTCGGCATCACGGTCACTCCGGAATCGAAATCCGCCCCTTGATGAACTCCTGGATCGTCCCACGCGTAAGGAGCCCAAAAGGGACGACACTGATGCTTGAACTGTAAAGCTTCAAGCTTCCGTGTGAATCCAGCGTGAAAGGTGAGAGCCCGGCCGCATACTGACCGGTCGCTTTATTCAGGGGCGTTGTCCTACCCAGGCGGTACGGTCCCACCATGACCGATCAGGGCGAGCGGCGACTGGCCACGCTGGAAGGCGTACTCGAGCGCATCACTTACGCCAACGAGGAGAACGGCTACACGGTCGCCCGGGTCGACACCGGCAGAGGCGGCGGTGATCTGCTCACGGTCGTGGGCGCGCTGCTCGGCGCGCAGGTCGGCGAGTCCCTGCGGATGGAGGGGCGTTGGGGGTCGCACCAGCAGTACGGCAAGCAGTTCCATGTGGAGAACTACACGACCGTTCTGCCGGCCACCGTCCAGGGCATTCGCCGCTACCTCGGCTCGGGGCTGGTCAAGGGCATCGGGCCGGTCTTCGCCGACCGGATCACGCAGCACTTCGGGCTGGACACGCTCCAGATCATCGAGGAGGAGCCCAAGCGGCTGATCGAGGTCCCGGGTCTCGGCCCCAAGCGGACCAAGAAGATCGCCGACGCCTGGGAGGAACAGAAGGCCATCAAGGAGGTCATGCTCTTCCTCCAGACCGTCGAGGTGTCCACGTCCATCGCGGTGCGCATCTACAAGAAGTACGGCGACGCCTCCATCTCCGTGGTGAAGAACCAGCCCTACCGGCTCGCGGCCGACGTCTGGGGCATCGGCTTCCTCACCGCAGACAAGATCGCCCAGTCCGTCGGCATTCCGCACGACAGCCCGGAGCGAGTCAAGGCGGGTCTGCAGTACGCGCTGTCGCAGTCCACCGACCAGGGGCACTGCTTCCTCCCGGAGGAGCAGCTGATCAAGGACGCGGTCAAGCTCCTTCAGGTCGACACGGGCCTGGTCATCGAGTGCCTGGCCGAGCTGGCCGAGCCGGGGGAGGACGGCGAAGAACCCGGCGTCGTACGGGAGAAGGTCCCGGGGCCGGACGGCGGGGAGCCGGTCACCGCGATCTACCTCGTGCCCTTCCACCGCGCCGAACTCTCCCTCTCCGTCCAGCTGCTGCGCCTCCTGCGCACCGAGGAGGACCGGATGCCGGGCTTCCGTACGGTGGCCTGGGACAAGGCCCTCGCCTGGCTCAAGGGCCGAACCGGCACCGAGCTCGCGCCCGAGCAGGAGGCCGCCGTCAAGCTGGCGCTGACCGAGAAGGTCGCCGTCCTCACCGGCGGCCCCGGCTGCGGGAAGTCGTTCACGGTCCGCTCGATCGTGGAGCTGGCCCGCGCCAGGAAGGCCAAGGTCGTGCTCGCCGCGCCGACCGGCCGGGCCGCCAAGCGCCTGTCCGAGCTCACCGGCGCCGAGGCTTCCACAGTCCACCGTCTGCTGGAGCTGAAGCCCGGCGGCGACGCGGCCTATGACCGGGACCGTCCGCTCGACGCCGACCTGGTGGTGGTCGACGAGGCGTCCATGCTGGACCTGCTGCTCGCCAACAAGCTGGTGAAGGCCGTGCCCCCGGGGGCGCATCTGCTGTTCGTCGGGGACGTGGACCAGTTGCCGAGCGTGGGTGCGGGGGAGGTGCTGCGGGATCTGCTCGCCGACGGGGGACCGATCCCGGCGGTCCGTCTGACCCGGGTCTTCCGGCAGGCGCAGCAGTCGGGCGTGGTGACGAACGCCCACCGGATCAACGCCGGCCAACACCCGGTCACCGACGGCATGAAGGACTTCTTCCTCTTCGTCGAGGACGAGACCGAGGAGGCCGGGCGGCTCACCGTGGATGTGGCGGCCCGTCGTATCCCGGCCAAGTTCGGGCTCGATCCGCGCCGCGATGTGCAGGTCCTCGCGCCCATGCACCGGGGCCCGGCCGGCGCGGGCACCCTGAACGGCCTGCTCCAGCAGGCCATCACCCCCGGCCGCCCCGACACAGCCGAGAAGCGGTTCGGCGGCCGGGTCTTCCGCGTCGGGGACAAGGTCACCCAGATTCGCAACAATTACGAGAAGGGCGAGAACGGCGTCTTCAACGGCACCGTCGGCGTGGTCACCTCGCTCGACCCGGTCGACCAGCGACTGACCGTGCTGACGGACGAGGACGAGGAGGTTCCGTACGACTTCGACGAGCTCGACGAGCTGGCGCACGCGTACGCGGTGACGATCCACCGCTCCCAGGGCAGCGAGTACCCGGCGGTCGTCATCCCGGTCACCACGGGCGCCTGGATGATGCTCCAGCGGAACCTGCTCTACACGGCGGTCACCCGGGCCAAACAGCTGGTCGTACTCGTCGGTTCGCGCAAGGCGATCGGCCAGGCGGTGCGCACGGTGTCGGCGGGCCGGCGGTGCACGGCACTCGATTTCCGGCTCGGAACGAGCGGATCTAGAAAAAATGATCGATCAAATGAGTCGTGAAGGTCACAGAGGCTTCCGGATGGGGAAGACAGGGGGCAGGATGAGCAAGTTGACGGCACTCAGTGCCGTCAATAGGCCCGATGGTCGACCCCGAGTGCACTCTCCTGAGCCAAGTGGGGGATGGTAGAGACAGTCAGGGCAACCTCGAAGATGAGGCACAACGTCGGTGAGGGAAGACGTGAGCGACAACTCTGTAGTACTGCGGTACGGCGACGGCGAGTACACCTACCCGGTGATCGGCAGCACCGTCGGGGACAAGGGCTTCGACATCGGAAAGCTCCGTGCCCAGACCGGTCTGGTGACACTGGACAGCGGTTACGGCAACACCGCCGCGTACAAATCCGCCATTACGTACCTGGACGGCGAAGCGGGCATCCTGCGGTACCGCGGCTACCCGATCGAGCAGCTGGCCGAGCGCTCCACGTTCCTGGAGGTCGCCTACCTGCTGATCAACGGCGAGCTGCCGACCGTCGACGAGCTCTCGACGTTCAAGAACGACATCACGCAGCACACCCTGCTGCACGAGGACGTCAAGAACTTCTACAAGGGCTTCCCGCGTGACGCCCACCCGATGGCCATGCTGTCCTCGGTCGTCTCGGCGCTGTCCACGTTCTACCAGGACAGCCACAACCCGTTCGACGAGCGCCAGCGCAACCTCTCCACGATCCGCCTGCTCGCCAAGCTCCCGACGATCGCGGCGTACGCGTACAAGAAGTCGATCGGTCACCCGTTCGTCTACCCGCGCAACGACCTCGGCTACGTCGAGAACTTCCTCCGCATGACCTTCTCGGTCCCCGCGCAGGAGTACGACCTGGACCCGGTCGTGGTCTCGGCACTCGACAAGCTGCTGATCCTGCACGCGGACCACGAGCAGAACTGTTCGACCTCCACGGTCCGACTGGTCGGCTCCTCGCAGGCGAACATGTTCGCCTCGATCTCCGCCGGCATCAACGCCCTGTGGGGCCCGCTGCACGGCGGCGCCAACCAGTCGGTGCTGGAGATGCTGGAGGGCATCCGCGACTCCGGCGGCGACGTCGACACCTTCATCCGCAAGGTGAAGAACAAGGAGGACGGCGTCCGCCTGATGGGCTTCGGCCACCGGGTCTACAAGAACTTCGACCCGCGCGCCAAGATCATCAAGGCCGCCGCGCACGACGTGCTGTCCGCGCTCGGCAAGTCCGACGAGCTGCTGGACATCGCGCTGAAGCTGGAGGAGCACGCGCTCTCCGACGACTACTTCGTCTCGCGCAGCCTCTACCCGAACGTGGACTTCTACACGGGTCTGATCTACCGGGCCATGGGCTTCCCGACCGAGATGTTCACGGTCCTGTTCGCCCTCGGCCGGCTGCCGGGCTGGATCGCCCAGTGGCACGAGATGATCAAGGAGCCGGGTTCCCGCATCGGCCGCCCGCGCCAGATCTACACGGGCGTCGTCGAGCGGGACTTCGTTCCCGTCGAGGCCCGCTGAGACGCTGTAACCGCACGAGCCCCCGTATCCGGCTGCCGGGTGCGGGGGCTCTCGCCATAGCCCCCGAGGGGGCTGTGGGGGTTGAGGGGGCTTGCGCGGTCTGTTGCGCGGTCCGTCGCGCGATCTCTTACGAGATCGCTTACGTGATTTCTTACGCAATGAAGAAGGCGCCCCGGAACGTCAGTCCCCCCACGGGCCGACGGCCAGGGCGCCTTCTCAGTCCCGGTGCGGATTCCCCCCACGGGATCCGGCCGGGCGTCTGTGAGGACAGCGCCTGAATCGCTGTGAGCACAACGAGCAAAACCCGTCGCACCTCTGTTGTGTGCGATCTGCCGGGACAGCGCACGTCCGGGAGGGCCGCTCAAAGCTTCCCGGTGTGCGTGCCCCGGCAACGCATCTCTGGAGAAGTCCCCCAAGACATCTCCAGATGTCAGGTCACGCCCCCCAAGACGCTCCCTGACATCGTCAACTTAGACCTTCGAACCCCTTCGATGGTTACGTTCACATCACTGTGATCTGCGTCTCTTGCATATGTCCGTTAGCTGCGCAAGAGCCCGGAAATGCCGTGCGGGACTCAAGCGTAAGGATGATGCGCGAGCCTTGTGAAGAGCTTATGTGAGCCGGGCCCGGGACTCCAGAGGGGCTCATATCAGGTTCGCCGCGAACTTAGGCCGAATTCGGGGGACTTCACCGGAATGTCCGGAGACGGAGACTGTTCGTGACGACGAAGACCGACGAGAAGGCCATCGCGGCCCCCGCGATCATCGGGTTCAGCAGCCCCGCGGCGGCCAGCGGCAGCGCGGCCACGTTGTAGCCGAAGGCCCACACGAGATTGCCCTTGATCGTGGCCAGCGTCCGGCGCGACAGCCGGATCGCGTCCGCGGCCACCCGCAGGTCGCCGCGGACCAGCGTCAGATCGCCCGCCTCGATCGCCGCGTCCGTGCCGGTGCCCATGGCCAGGCCCAGATCTGCGGTGGCGAGCGCGGCCGCGTCGTTGACGCCGTCGCCCACCATGGCGACGACCCGTCCCTCGGCCCGCAGCCGCCGTACGGCGTCGACCTTGTCCTCGGGCAGGACCTCCGCGACCACCTGGTCGATCCCCACGGCCCTCGCCACCGACTCGGCCACCGCCCGGTTGTCCCCGGTCAGCAGCACCGGAGTGAGCCCCAGCGCGCGCAGCTCCCGCACCGCCTCGGCGCTGGTCTCCTTGACCGCGTCCGCCACGGCCAGCACGGCCCGCGCGGTCCCGTCCCAGCCGGCCACGACGGCCGTACGTCCGGCCCGCTCGGCCTCGTCCCGCGCGCGGGCCAGCTCCGGCGGTACGTCGTCGAAGAGCCGCCCCACGGCGACCTCACGGCCCTCCACCCGCCCCCGTACGCCCCGCCCGGGGACGCTCCGGAAGTCCTCGACCTCCGGGAGTTGTCCGGCCCTCGCCTCGGCGCCCAGTGCGATCGCCCGCCCGACGGGGTGCTCGGAGGCGTGCTCGACGGCGCCCGCGAGCCGCAGCACCTCCTTTTCGTCGGCGCCCTCGGCGACGTACACCTCCTGGAGGGTCATCCGGCCCGTGGTGACGGTGCCGGTCTTGTCCAGGACGACGGTGTCGATCCGGCGCGTGGACTCCAGGACCTCCGGGCCCTTGATGAGGATGCCGAGCTGGGCACCGCGGCCCGTGCCGACCATCAGCGCGGTCGGGGTGGCCAGGCCCAGCGCGCACGGGCAGGCGATGATCAGCACCGCGACGGCCGCCGTGAAGGCGGCGACACCGTCGCCGGTCAGCCCGAGCCACGCCCCGGCCGTGGCGACGGCGATCAGCAGGACCACCGGCACGAAGACCCCGGAGATCCGGTCGGCGAGCCGCTGCACCTCGGCCTTGCCGTTCTGCGCGTCCTCCACCAGCTTCGCCATCCGCGCGAGCCGGGTGTCGGCGCCGACCCGGGTGGCCTCGACGACCAGCCGGCCGCCCGCGTTGACCGTCGCTCCGGTGACCGTGTCCCCGGCCGTCACGTCCACCGGCACCGACTCGCCGGTCAGCATCGAGGCGTCCACCGCTGAGGACCCTTCGACGACTGTGCCGTCGGTGGCGATCTTCTCGCCGGGCCGTACGACGAACCGGTCGCCGACCGCCAGCCGCTGCGCCGGGATCCGCACCTCGCGCCCGTCCCGCAGGACCGCCACGTCCTTGGCGCCCAGTTCCATCAGCGCCCTGAGCGCGGCCCCGGCGCGGCGCTTGGAGCGGGCCTCCAGATAGCGGCCCAGCAGGATGAAGGCGGTGACGCCGGAGGCGACCTCCAGATAGATCTGCGAGGCGCTTTCGCCGCGCGAGACCGTGAGTTCGAAGGGGTGCCGCATGCCCGGCATGCCCGCGTCGCCGAGGAACAGCGCCCACAGGGACCAGCCGAACGCGGCCAGGGTGCCGAGGCAGACCAGGGTGTCCATGGTGGCGGCGCCGTGCCGGGCGTTCGTCCAGGCGGCCCGGTGGAAGGGCAGTCCGCCCCACACGACGACCGGCGCGGCGAGCGTGAGCGAGAGCCACTGCCAGTTGTCGAACTGGAGGGCCGGGATCATCGCGAGCAGGATCACGGGCACGGCGAGCAGGGCCGAGACGGTGAGGCGGCGGCGCAGGGCCGACAGCTCCGGGTCCTCCTCGGCGGCGGGTTCCTCCTCGCGCGGGGGCGCGGGTTCCTCGGCGGTGTACCCGGTCTTCACCACGGTGGCGATCAGATCGGCGACCTCGGTGCCCGCCGGGTAGCTGACCCTGGCCTTCTCCGTCGCGTAGTTCACGGTGGCCGTGACGCCGTCCATGCGGTTGAGCTTCTTCTCGACGCGGGCCGCGCAGGAGGCGCAGGTCATCCCGCCGATGAGCAGCTCGACCTCGGCGGCCGCCGGCTCGCGGTCCGGCGGCGCCTGGGCGGTGGTGCTGGTCATGTCCTTCACTCCAGGAGGTGGCGGGGCGCCCGGGAAACGGAACGGGCCGTACGGGCCGGGGTGGCGGTCGTACGGCCCGTACGTCGGTACGAGTGCCAGGCCCGGAGCGTCTCAGGCCTGGCTTCCGGGCTCTGGGCCCGGCGCTCGGTGAAACGCGGGGGTCAGACCCGGCCGGCCAGCTCGAAACCGGCCTCGTCGACTGCGGCGCGTACGGCCTCTTCCTCGAGCGGGGCCGCGGAGACGACGGTGACCTCGCCGGTCTTGGCGACGGCCGTCACCGAACTGACGCCGGAGATCTCGGAGATCTCGCCGGAGACGGCGCCCTCGCAGTGTCCGCAGCTCATGCCGCTCACCTTGTAGACGGTGGTGACGGGGCCCGTGGTGTCGGTCTGGGCGGTCATGTCGTTACTCCTCGTCGAGGCATGTGGGGCTGTGGGGGCCCGCGAGGGGCCCGCACACTTCCCCACTGTACCCCTAGGGGGTATCAGTGGACGACGTCCTCGACCGGGGGTCGCAGGTAGCGCAGCAGGGCGTCCTTCAGCTCCTGGACGTACGCCTCCCGCTCGGCGCCCTCGTGGGCCAGGATCAGCTCCAGGCCGGCCTTGTAGATGCCGACGCACATCTGGGCGGTGCGGGTGACGGCCGGGGCGGGCGCGTCGGGCACGTACGGGGCGAGGAGCGTCTCGACCCGGGTGACCAGCGTGGTGTGCAGCGCGTCGTGCTCCTCGGTGATGCGCCCCGGGATGTCGGGACCGTGCATCAGCACGAAGAAGGCCGGGTGGGTGCAGTTGAACTCGACGAAGCGGTCGACGGTCCCGGTGATCGCCTCCTCGATCGGGGTCACCGCGGGGTCGATCGGGCTGAGGACCTCGTCGTAGGACTGCCGCATCTCGTGCATGAGCCGCCCGCCCAGCTCGATCGCGATCGCTTCCTTGTTCGGGAAGAACTGGTACAGCGTGCCCGGCGAGACGCCCGCCTCGCGGGCGATGGCGTTGGTGCTGGCGGCCGTGTAGCCGGTCGTGGAGAAGACCGTGGCGGCGGCTTCGAGCAGTTGGGTGATCCGGCGCTCGCCGCGGGCCTGGCGACGGCGCGGCCGGTCCTCGGCCGCGGTCGTCGTCTCCGTCGCGGGTTTCTCGGTCTTCTCGGGCACGCGTTATCCCCAGGTCTCATCACGCGATTGACAAACACGAGTGGTCGCTCGCATTCTGGAGTCGGCAGAAATGCGAGCGAACTCTCGTGTTTGCCAGTCTATGGCAGCCCCGCGCTGTCAGGCTGCGCCTGGACACGGGTCACGGTGAAGGGGACACCGCACGATGACCGAAGTCAACACACCACCACGCACCAGCGGCTGGACCCTCCCCCACTCTCGGCTTCGCTCGAGCGGGGGGACCCCCACGTGACCGCGAGGCCCAGACTGTCGCTCCTGGTGGCACTGGTGATCACCGCGCTCGCGGTACTGGCCGGCAGCGGCGTCGCCGACCGGCTCGGCGCCGGCGGCTGGGAGGATCCGGCCGCCGAGTCCACCCGCGCCACCAAGACCCTGGAGCGCGAGTTCCCCGGCTCCCAGCCCAACCTGCTGCTCCTGGTCGACGCGGGCGACGCCTCGGTCGACGACCCGGCCGTGGCCGCCCGGGCCGAGCGTCTCGCCGAGCGGCTGGCGAGCGAGCGGGGCGTCACGGGCATCGGCTCCTACTGGCAGTCCGGCACCCCGGCCCTGCGCGCCGAGGACGGCCACGAGGCGCTGATAGCCGCCCGTATCACCGGCGACGAGAAGACCGCCGCCGAGACCCTGGAGCGCATCGCGCCCCACTACCGCGGCGCGCACGGCCCGGTGGAGGTCACCGTCGGCGGCCCGGTCGCCGTGCGGCACGAGATGCAGACGATCATCCAGGAGGACCTGACCCGGGCCGAGCTCATCGCCCTGCCGGTGACACTCGTGCTGCTGGTGATGGTCTTCGGCAGCGCGGTCGCGGCCCTGCTGCCGCTCGGCATCGGCATCGTCGCCATCCTCGGGACCAACGCGATCCTGCGCGGCCTGACCGAGCTCACCGACGTGTCCGTATTCGCGATCAACCTCACCACCGCCCTCGGCCTCGGCCTCGCCGTCGACTACGCGCTGTTCATCGTCCGCCGCTTCCGCGAGGAACTGTCCACGGGCGCCGAGCCCTTGACGGCGATCGGCACGACCCTGCGCACCGCCGGACGCACAGTGCTGTTCTCAGCCCTCACGGTCGCGGTCTCCCTGGCCGCGATGCTGGTCTTCCCGCAGTACTTCCTGCGGTCCTTCGCCTACGCCGGGATCGCCGTGGTGCTGCTGGCCGCCGCGGCCGCGCTGATCCTGCTCCCGGCGGCGCTGATGCTGCTCGGGAACCGGGTCAACGCCCTGGACCTGCGCCGAGTGTTCCGGCGCGGACACCGGCCGAAGCCCGCCGGGGAAGAGGGCAGAGCGTGGGCGCGTACGGCGACGCTCGTCATGCGCCGCGCCCCGTTCTTCGCCCTGGGCACCACAGCCGTCCTCGTGCTGCTCGGACTGCCCTTCCTGGGCGTGAAGTTCGGCACCGCGGACGACCGCCAGCTGCCCTCGACCTCCGAGTCCCATGTCGTGCAGCAGCACATCAGGGAGGGCTTCCCCGGCAGCCCCGACGGCGGCCTCGAAGTGCTCGCCCAGGGCCGTGCGACCGAGGCGCAGTACGGCGCCTACAAGGAGCGGATCGCCGGCCTGCCCGATGTGCAGCGGGTCGAAGGGCCGCTGGTGAAGGGCGACTCGGCGTACTTCACCGTGCTGCCCAAGGGCGAGGCGGTCGACGATCCGGCCCAGCGCCTGGTCGGTGAACTGCGCGAGGTCCGGGCCCCCTTCGACACCGAGGTGACCGGCACCGCGGCCGTCCTCGTCGACTCCAAGGACGCCATAGGGGAGCGCCTGCCGCTCGCGGCCGTCTTCATCACGATCGTCACCCTGCTCCTGGTCTTCCTCCTCACGGGCAGCGTGCTGATACCGATCCAGGCGGTCGTGCTCAACGCGCTCAGTCTGACGGCCATGTTCGGCGCGGTCGTCTGGGTCTTCCAGGACGGCCACCTGTCCGGCCTGCTCGGCTTCACCAGTCCCGGCTCCATAGAGACGACCCTGCCGGTCCTGATGTTCTGTGTGGCCTTCGGCCTGTCCATGGACTACGGGGTGTTCCTGCTCTCCCGTATCAAGGAGGAGTACGACCACACCGGCGACCACGACCAGGCCGTGCGGCACGGCCTGGCGCGCACGGGCGGCCTGATCACCGCGGCGGCGGTCATCCTGGCCGTGGTCATGGTCGCGATCGGCACCTCCCGGGTGACCAACACCAAGATGCTCGGCCTGGGGATCGCGCTGGCCGTCCTGATGGACGCGATGATCGTCCGCAGCCTCCTGGTCCCCGCGGTCATGCGCCTCACGGGCCGCGCCACCTGGTGGGCCCCTCGCCCCCTGCGCCGCTTCCACGAGCGCTTCGGCCTGAGCGAGGGCGAACCGGAACCGGCGAAGGAGACGGAGGAGGCCAGAGACAAGGTCGGAGCGTCGCATGCTTGACCGCCCGGGGAGGTAGAGGCACCTCGGAATCCCGGACACGCGCGAACCGGGCGAGAACGAGAAGGCGGGTGGACCATGCGGGCCGTGGTGTTCGAGCGGTACGGGGAGACGGCCGAGGTGCGGAAGGTCGCGGATCCGGAGCCCGCGGAGCACGGGGTCGTCGTGCGGGTCGAGGCCACCGGCCTGTGCCGCAGCGACTGGCACGGCTGGCAGGGCCACGACCCGGACATCGCCCTGCCGCATGTGCCCGGGCATGAACTCGCCGGTGTCGTCGAGGCGGTGGGTGCCCGGGTGACCGGATGGCGGCCCGGCGACCGGGTCACCGTGCCGTTCATCTGCGCCTGCGGCACCTGCCCGTCCTGCGCGGCGGGCGACCATCAGGTGTGCGAGCGCCAGACCCAGCCCGGCTTCACCCACTGGGGCTCCTTCGCCGAGTACGTGGCGCTGGACCACGCCGACGTGAACCTCGTGGCGCTCCCCGGGGAGCTGTCCTTCGCGACGGCGGCCTCCCTCGGCTGCCGGTTCGCCACCGCGTACCGGGCGGTGGTGCGGCAGGGCCGGGTCGCGGCGGGGGAGTGGGTCGCGGTGCACGGCTGCGGCGGGGTCGGGCTCTCCGCGGTGATGATCGCGGCGGCGTCGGGAGCGCGGGTCGTGGCCGTCGACGTGTCGGCCCGAGCGCTGGAGCTGGCACGGAGGTTCGGGGCCGCGCACTGCCTGGACGCGGCAGACGTACCGGACACCGCGGCGGCGGTCCGCGACCTGACCGGCGGCGGCGCCCACCTCTCGCTCGACGCCCTCGGCTCACCCGCCACCTGCGCCGCCTCGGTGAACGGCCTGCGCCGCCGCGGCCGGCACGTCCAGGTCGGTCTGCTGCCCTCACCGACCGGCACGACACCCGTCCCGATGGCCCGCGCCATCGCCCTGGAGCTCGAACTCCTCGGCAGCCACGGCATGGCCGCGCACAGCTATCCGCCGATGCTGGAGCTGGTCCGCGGCGGTGTGCTGCGCCCCGACCTGCTGGTGACGTCCACGATCACGCTGGAGGAGGTCCCGTCCGCGCTGGCGGCGATGGGGACGGCGCCGGGAGCGGGGGCGACGGTCATCGAGCCGTGGAGCTGACGCCAGGGGGAGGGGGCAGCAGACTGCCGTGCCCCACTCGACGGTGGGGCACGGGAGCGGCGCGAGAGGTCAGTCGTCTCTTCGCCCGCGGTTGCCGGGCCGGGAGGCGACCCAGGCCCGGACCGTGTCGGCGTACCAGTAGGGCTTGCCGCTCTCGACATGGTCGGGCGGCGGCAGCAGTCCGTGCTTGCGGTAGGACCGCACGGTGTCCGGCTGCACCTTGATGTGTGCCGCGATCTCCTTGTAGGACCAGAGCTTTCGGTCGGTCATGACGTGCACCTCCCCGCGCGCACCGCGGCGGCGGCCGGGGACGGCCGTCCGGGGGAGCCGGGCGCTGCGCTGGCGATCAACAAGCCTGTGGTCGGTCAACGATGCACGGTGACGAGGGGCAGGGCCTGTGGGCCGGGTGTGACGGAAGACCTGTGTACGCGGGACATGTGTGACAGGAAGCGGGCGTTTGTGACACGGCCGGAGCAGAGGCGCGCGCCGGATCGTCGGCGGGGCGCCTTGACGCGGCACCGGGGCGTCGGCTCGTACACCGCGCCTCGTCACCCTGCCGCGCGGCAGCCGTCCGGAGAGGCGGACCGCCATCGAGGCCTGAACACCACGAAACCGTGAGACCCGACCAGGACACGCGGAAAGCGCTGTCATGATCTGGTCCGAATGTCCGGACAAAACATTGACAGGGCTTCGGGAAGGGGGCTACAACACCGGGGAGAGCCGACACCGAGGGGTATCCGATGGCGTACGACCTGATCACCATGGGGCGGATCGGAGTGGATCTGTATCCGCTCCAGACGGGCGTCCCGCTGCCGCAGGTCACGTCCTTCGGCAAGTTCCTCGGCGGCTCGGCGACGAACGTCGCGGTCGCCGCGGCCCGCCTGGGACGGCGGACCGCGGTGATCACGCGCACCGGCGACGACCCCTTCGGCACCTACCTCCACGAGGCCCTGAAGGACTTCGGCGTGGACGACCGCTGGGTCACCCCGGTCCCCGGCCTGCCCACCCCGGTCACCTTCTGCGAGGTCTTCCCGCCGGACGACTTCCCGCTGTACTTCTACCGCCGCCCCAAGGCCCCCGACCTGGAGATCGACGCCCACGAGCTCGACCTCGACGCCCTCCGCGACGCCCGCGTCTTCTGGGTCACCGGCACGGGCCTGAGCGAGGAACCGAGCCGCACGGCGACCCTCGCGGCCCTCGCCCACCGCGCCAAGTCCGGCACGACCGTCTTCGACCTCGACTGGCGTCCGATTCTTTGGAACGACACAGCCTGGACGGACCCCGACGCGGCCCGCCCCTTCTACAAGGAGGCCCTGCGCCACACCACCGTCGCGGTCGGCAACCTCGACGAGGTGGAGGTCGCCACCGGCGTGCGCGAACCCCATGCCGCCGCCCGCGCCCTCCTCGACGCGGGCGTGGAACTGGCCGTCGTCAAGCAGGGCCCCAAGGGCGTCCTGGCCGTCAACCGTGAGGGCGAGAGCGCCGAGGTCCCCCCGCTCCCCGTGAACGTCCTCAACGGTCTGGGTGCCGGGGACGCCTTCGGCGGCTCCCTGGTCCACGGCCTCCTGGCCGGCTGGGACCTGGAGAAGACCATGCGGCACGCCAACGCCGCCGGAGCCATCGTCGCCTCCCGCCTGGAGTGCTCCTCCGCGATGCCCACCCCGGGCGAGATCGAGGCGGCCGTCACCGCGGGGGCCGTCAAGTGACCGTCGACGTCTCCGAACTCGTCCGCCTGCGCAGCCACCGCCCGGAGGCGATCGCCGAGGCCGCCGCCCGCCGCCCCCGCAGGCCCCTGCTGAACGACAACGGCCGGCTGATGATCGTCGCCGCCGACCACCCGGCCCGCGGCGCCCTCGGCGTCGGCGGCCGCAGCATGGCCATGGCCAACCGCGCCGACCTCCTGGAACGCCTCTGCCTGGCCCTGTCCCGCCCCGGCGTGGACGGTGTCCTCGCCACCGCCGACATCCTCGACGACCTGCTGCTGCTCGGCGCCCTCGACGGCAAGGTCGTCCTGGGATCGATGAACCGCGGCGGCCTCCAGGGCGCGAGCTTCGAACTCGACGACCGCTTCACCGGCCACCGCCCCGAGGACATCGAGCGCCTCGGCTTCGACGCGGGCAAGCTCCTCCTGCGCATCGACTACGACGACCCGGGCTCCCTCACCACGATGGAGTCCACCGCACGCGCGATCGACGCCATGGCCGCGCGCCGGCTCCCCGTCTTCGTCGAGCCGTTCCTCAGCCACCGCACCCCCGAGGGCAAGGTCAGGAACGACCTCTCCGCCGAGGCCGTCACCAAGTCGATCGCCATCGCCTCCGGCCTGGGCGGCAGTTCCGCCTACACCTGGCTGAAGGTGCCGGTCACCGACAACCCCGACGACATGGCCGAGGTCATGGCGGCCTCCACACTGCCCGCCGTCCTGCTCGGCGGGGAGGTCGGGGACGACCAGGACGGGGCGTACGAGAAGTGGCGCGGCGCCCTTCAACTGCCCACCGTGCGCGGGCTGGTGGTCGGCCGTTCGTTGCTGTACCCGGCGGACGGCGATGTGGCCGCCGCCGTGGACACCGCCGTAGGACTGTTGTGAGGGCCGCTTCATGACCAGTGAGCTGTACGTTCCCAAGGGCACCACCGGCGATGTGAACTACGTCCTGGACATCGACCCCAAGCGGGCCGGCTGGACGCACTGCAGCCTGCGGATCGTGGAGCTGGCACCGGGCGGCACCCACACCTTCACCACCGGGGACAGCGAGTGGATCGTGCTGCCCCTGCGAGGCGCGTGCACCGTGCGCGTCGAAGACGAAGAGTTCCACCTCTCGGGCAGGAGGAGCGTGTTCGCGTCGGCCACCGACTTCGCGTACGCGCCCCGTGACGCCCGGGCCCAGATCGCCTCCGGCGCGGGAGGCCGCTTTGCTTTGGCAGGAGCGAAGTGCGAGCGACAACTCCCCGCCCGCTACGGCCCCGCGCCGGAGGTCCCCGTCGAGCAGCGTGGCAGCGGCACCAGCCTGCGACACGTCCGCAACTTCGCCTCGGCCGACGCCTTCGACTGCGACAAGCTCATCGCGGTCGAGGTGATCACCCCCGGCGGCAACTGGTCCTCGTACCCGCCGCACAAGCATGACGAGCACCGCCCCGGCGAGGAGTCGGAGCTGGAGGAGATCTACTACTTCGAGATCGACGGGCCGAACAGTTTCGGCTATCAGCGCGTATTCCCCTCGCGTGAGGGCGGCTCCGACGTCCTCACGGAGGTCCGCTCCGGCGACGCCGTCCTCGTCCCCGACGGATGGCACGGCCCGTCCATCGCCCAGCCCGGCCACGACATGTACTACCTCAATGTCATGGCGGGACCGGGGGACACGAGGGAGTGGCGGATCTGCTTCCACCCGGACCATACGGAGGGTTACCGATGACGACCCGGCTGACTGTCGCGCAAGCGCTGGTTCGTTTCCTCGCCGCCCAGTACACCGAACGCGACGGCGTACGGCGGCGGCTCATCGGCGCCACCTGGGGCATCTTCGGCCACGGCAACGTCGCCGGTATCGGCCAGGCGCTCCTGGAGTACCCCGACGCGATGCCGTACCACCAGGGCCGCAACGAACAGGCCATGGTGCACGCCGCGGTCGGCTACGCCCGGCAGTCCAACCGGCTGTCCACGCACGCGGTCACGACCTCCATCGGCCCGGGCGCCACCAACCTGGTCACCGGCGCCGCCCTCGCGACGATCAACCACCTGCCGGTGCTGCTCCTGCCCGGCGACGTGTTCGCGGCCCGCCCCGCCGACCCGGTCCTGCAGCAGCTCGAAGTGCCGTACGCGGGCGATGTGTCGGTCAACGACTGCCTGCGCCCGGTGTCGAAGTACTTCGACCGGATCACCCGGCCGGAGGCCCTGATCCCCTCCGCGCTGAACGCGATGCGCGTCCTCACCGACCCCGTCGAGACCGGCGCCGTCACCCTCGCGCTGCCCCAGGACGTGCAGGCCGAGGCGTACGACTGGCCCGAGGAGTTCTTCGCCGAGCGCGTCTGGACCGTACGGCGTCCCGGCGCTGACCCGACGGAACTCGCCGAGGCGGTACGGATCATCCGCGCGGCGACGAGGCCCCTGGTCGTCGCGGGCGGTGGCGTCCACCACAGCCGCGCCGAGGAGGCGCTCGCCGAGTTCGCCGGGAGCACCGGCATCCCGGTCGCCTCCACCCAGGCGGGCAAGGGCTCCCTGCGCCACGACCACCCCCAGGACGTAGGCGGCGTCGGCCACACCGGCACGGCGACGGCGAACGAGCTGGCGCGCACCGCCGACCTGGTGATCGGCGTGGGGACCAGGTACACCGACTTCACCACCGCCTCCGGCACCCTCTTCGCCGGCGAGAACGTCCGTTTCCTGAACCTCAACATCGCGTCCTTCGACGGCCACAAGCTCGCCGGGCAGCCCTTGATCGCCGACGCCCGCAGCGGCCTGACGGAACTCACCGACGCCCTCCGCCCGCACGCGTACCGGGTCGCCGACTCCTACGCCACCGAGTACGCCGAGGACAAGGAGCGCTGGGAGCAGCGCGTCGACGCCTGCTACGAGGTGGACGAACCGGACACCCGCCCCAGCCAGCCGCAGGTCCTCGGCGCCCTGGACGCCCTCGCCGACGAGTCGGACATTATCGTCAACGCGGCCGGTTCCCTCCCCGGCGACCTGCACAAACTGTGGCGGACGCGGTCGTACGACCAGTACCACCTGGAGTACGGCTACTCCTGCATGGGCTACGAGATCCCGGCCGCGATCGGCGTGAAGCTGGCGGCGCCCGACCGGCCCGTGTGGGCACTGGTCGGCGACGGCACGTATCTGATGATGCCGACCGAGATCGTGACGGCCGTGCAGGAGGGCATCGCGATCAAGGTCCTGATCATCCAGAACCACGGCTACGCGTCCATCGGCGGGCTCTCCGAGTCGGTGGGCGGCGAGCGGTTCGGCACCGCCTACCGCTACCCGTCCGAGGACGGCACGTACACCGGCCCGCCGCTGCCGGTGGACCTCGCCGCCAACGCGGCCAGCCTCGGCATGCGCGTGCTGCGCGCGAAGACCGTACGGGACCTGCGTGAGGCGCTCGCTCAGGCCCGGGCCGCCGACACTCCCACATGTGTCTACGTCGAGACCCAAACGGCAGACACAGTGTCGGGCGCGCCTCCCGCGCAGGCCTGGTGGGATGTACCTGTGGCCGAGACCGCGACACGGCCGTCCGCGGTCAAGGCACGTGAGCTGTACGAACGGCACGTCTCCACCCGACGCCGCCATCTGTGAAGGAGTTCCCGGCCATGACGAAGATCGTCAACCACTGGATCGGCGGCAAGACCGTCGAAGGCGCCTCGGGCACGCACGGGCCGGTGACCAACCCGGCGACCGGCGCGGTGACGACGAAGGTCGCGTTCGCCTCGGTGGACGAGGTGGACGCGGCGGTCGCCGCCGCCAAGGAGGCCTACGCCACCTGGGGCCAGTCCTCGCTGGCCCAGCGGACCTCCATCCTCTTCAAGTTCCGGGCGCTGCTGGACGCCAACCGGGACGCGATCGCCGAGCTGATCACCGCCGAGCACGGCAAGGTGCACAGCGACGCGCTCGGCGAGGTGGCCCGCGGCCTGGAGATCGTCGACCTGGCCTGCGGCATCAGCGTCCAGCTGAAGGGCGAGCTGTCCACGCAGGTCGCGAGCCGCGTGGACGTCTCCTCCATCCGCCAGCCGCTCGGTGTCGTCGCGGGCATCACGCCGTTCAACTTCCCGGCGATGGTGCCGATGTGGATGTTCCCCATCGCCATCGCGTGCGGCAACACGTTCGTGCTGAAGCCGTCCGAGAAGGACCCCTCGGCCTCCCTCAAGATCGCCGAGCTGCTGGCGGAAGCCGGGCTGCCGGACGGCGTGTTCAACGTCGTCCACGGTGACAAGGTGGCCGTCGACCGGCTCCTGGAGCACCCGGACGTCAAGGCCGTCTCCTTCGTGGGCTCGACCCCGATCGCCCGCTACATCCACACCACGGCCTCCGCGAACGGCAAGCGCGTCCAGGCCCTGGGCGGCGCCAAGAACCACATGCTGGTCCTCCCGGACGCCGACCTGGACGCGGCTGCCGACGCCGCCGTGTCCGCCGCCTACGGCTCGGCCGGAGAGCGCTGCATGGCCATCTCCGCCGTCGTCGCGGTCGGCTCGATCGGCGACGAACTGGTGGAGAAGATCCGCGAGCGCGCCGAGAAGATCAAGATCGGCCCCGGCGACGACCCGACCTCCGAGATGGGCCCGCTGATCACCAAGGTCCACCGCGACAAGGTGGCGTCGTACGTCGAGGGCGCGGCGGCCGAGGGCTGCGAGGTCGTCCTGGACGGCACCGGTCACACCGTCGACGGCTTCGAGGACGGCCACTGGATCGGCATCTCGCTGCTCGACAAGGTGCCCACGTCCGCGAAGGCCTACCAGGACGAGATCTTCGGTCCGGTGCTGACCGTGCTGCGCACCGAGACCTACGAGGAAGCCCTCGACCTCATCAACGCCTCGCCGTTCGGCAACGGCACCGCGATCTTCACCCGGGACGGCGGCGCTGCCCGACGCTTCCAGCTGGAGGTCGAGGCCGGCATGGTCGGCGTGAACGTCCCGATCCCGGTCCCGGTGGGCTACCACTCCTTCGGCGGCTGGAAGGACTCGCTCTTCGGCGACCACCACATCTACGGCAACGACGGCACGCACTTCTACACCCGAGGCAAGGTCGTCACCACCCGCTGGCCGGACCCGGCCGACGCCCCGGCGGGCGTGGACCTGGGCTTCCCGCGCAACCACTGAGGTTTTTTTCTCCGGGGGCGCCTGCGGTTCTCGCAGGCC